>DATEUZ010000056.1:0-3897 GCA_035282885.1 Patescibacteria group bacterium
TCTTCCCTTCCGCGTCTGGTTCCGAATGTTCGATTGGGAATACCTTCACTGCGTTAACCTTCGTAAGCGTTATCCGTTTCATTTCCAAACTTATTCAACCCCGCACATCTCATTTACTCCATCCAGGGATGAAATCACTTGGGCTTGATGCTTTTTCTCCATTTCACATAACATCTCTTTACCACTTTTGTCAAAGCGGGACAGGCAGGCCGGGGAGACTTCACATTGGGGTACTTTTTTCAGAATGGGGCTTGGTTGGAGATGGCTTGATTCTCAATTTTAGTATATTATCTTAGAATATCTTAGAAGCTTCTCACTGCCTTATGTGAGACTCAATGATAGAACGCTCTTTTCTCTCAGCTTTATGATTACGTTATCAAGCGTTGTTCGCCAGAATCAAAAAATCATCACCAAAGTCGTTGGCGGGAAGGTTTATCTGCTTGACCCGGAAACTGTCACCGTACGGACGCTTAATTCAGTCGCAGGTTATCTCTGGCAACTTCTAAAGAAGCCAGTTTCTGTTCGGGCGCTTGTTTCCCGCATCACAGAAGAGTTCGACGTTGAGACTAAGACAGCAAAATCTGACATTCTCGAGTTCCTCAACCATTATCGGGATCATGATTTGATTCGGGCTGGGGGAAGGCGTCCTTCCTCCAAGAAGCGTCGGCGTTCATAAGCTCATGTATCTTCCAAAGAGCGTTGTTAGGATGGGTTGTCCACCTTTGTTTATCTTTCGAAGCCAGGGGAACTTTAATGTCAAACGCATATATTGCGTGATCGCAAGATTGACAATGCTATAGGGGTAACGATTTGGGATGATGCGTTTTCCTGAGGCTGTTTTTATTCTGCTCACCCTGCCGATGAGATTGTCTTTCGTCACGAGCTCTCTGTCGTTTAAAAGAGGGCGGTCCCCCTTGGTTACCCATGTTGAATCTTCTTTCCTTGCCAACACCCTGTGCGTCACCAGTTTCTTTCCTCTTAAGAAGCAGATAATATCTCCAACTTTAACTTTGAGGGGGGAAATTCTCTCGATATATACCGTATCCCCTTCAGCGATCATGGGAAACATGCTCTGACCTTTGGCGAGGAATTGAAGGGCGCGGGTTTTCGACACTGAAGAAGATTTGTTGCGTCTGGCGGCAATTCTTCCGTTGGAGTTAAATTGCGCCACACGTAGCATTAAACACGAATGATTCCAGCACTTCTACTTCTTCTTGCGGTTTTTCGTACTGTTTTTTCTCCTGATTTTCCTGCGTTTTTGTCTTTTTCATCACCCACCTCTCTTTTTCGCTATTATGGTATACATATTAGCAACCTTTCTTTGGATTGTCAAGATGAAGCGTTTGGGCATCTCCATCATCATTCCCACGCGAAACCGCGCTGCTCTTCTGACCACTTGTCTTTACGCGCTTTTTTCCCAAACAGAGAAACCAGAAGAAATCATTGTCGTTGATAATGGCTCCACTGATTACACCGCGCAGGCGGTCCGCATGCTCCAAGAGATATCTCCCGTTCCGCTGCGTTATTTCTATGAAGGGCGGAGAGGTCCTTCGTATGCGCGAAACCTTGGTATTGATCATGCCCGTTTCCCGATCTTAGGTTTTCTCGATGACGATACTATCCCCGTATCAACATGGGTCCATACCGCTAAACATCTCGTCAGCCTGGGTGTCTCAGTAGCGCAAGGCGCAATCGAGGGGTATGGTTTTGAAGAGTCGGTGTACACGGCTGCTGAACGCTTTTATCGACTAGCTCTTGACAAGCGTCGACCGAATTATCGGATTCGGGTTCGGTTTCATGGATCCTGGTTGATTCAGATTAGCGATCTTTATGCCTGCAACTTCTTTTGTAGACGAGAGGTTATCGATCGCCTCGGGCATGGATTTGATGAGGAGCTTTTTCCCTTTATGGGCGAAGAAAAGGAGTTCTACATGCGACTGAAGCGAAATGGGTTCCCGGTTTTTTTTAGTAAAGCGATGAAGATTAAACATCTCTATGAGAATCCGCGCTCCCGTTTTCTTGGTGTCGTTCCCTTCTATTTTTTTTCAGTCATCCCTTTCTATTTTTCCTTCGGTTCGGCCCTGGCTCGGCTCCGACAGAAATATGCCGCTTCCGCTTCGATGGCCGAGAAGGCATTTCAAATAGAACTTCATAAAATCAATTCTCAACAAAGACGCAGGCTTATCTCACTTTTGCTTGAGCCCATCCGTGATGCTTTAAGAGAAAAATCCATAACCTATCAACTCGCGTTTTGTCTGTTCATTCTGGTTGCTTTCCTGGCTCAGACTTGCGGTTATTGGTATGGCAGGTTTTCATTTTTTCTGTTCCATAGGGAAAAAGTCTTTCGCGCGTCTGTCCGAGCAGATTCGCTAACTTAGATAGCATCCAGACCAAAGCAAAGGTGGTGCTGTTTAAGGCTATTTCCCTCCTGGCTCTGTTTTCGGCTTGCCACATTAATTCTTTCTGCAAGAAAAGTAGTTTTTCTTTTTCTTCCTCCGATAGCATTGCTGAAATGATTTCTTTACTTTTTGTTGTCCCTAAGCCCTTATACATGGCTACACTCATACCTGATTCAAAATAGAATTTTAGGAATTCTTTCAATGAACTAGGGTAAGAATGGAAGACTATGCTTCTGGTATTGCAAATGATTGGGATTCCACGACGCACCAACTCATGACCGAACTGAATATCTTCCATTTTCAAGAGTGAGGTGTTGAATCTTAAACCATCCTCTGTAACCAGCCGCCTTGGGATTGAAGCGTTGCGGCTGTCGAAATACCCTACCTTTAGGTATTGTTTTCCTCGATGATGATGTGGTTTGTTCTGGGTATTTTGGTAAAAAAGCCTCAGGGTTCCATGATGAACAAATTCTGACCACACATTTCCTGAATTCAGATTTCTGCTGATACCGACAACTGCGATGATAGGTCTTCGGATACGATTATGGGCGTTTAACATCTCCTCCACCCAGTCCGGCTGCGGAATGCAATCGTCATCAAGGAAAAGCAAGAGTTCTCCATGTGCAACTTCCAATGCCTTGTTTCTTGCATACGATCTTCCCTGTTTCTTCTCATACAGATAGCGAATGGGTAATCTTTCCTGGAATTCTTGACAGAGTCTTTTGGCTGTCTTTTTCCGATGATTTTCTATCACCACTACTTCACCAGGGATTCTTGACTGCCTTGTCAATGCTTCAAGACAATTTCGAAGCAGTCTTTGCCGATTCCTTGTCACAATGAGTATGGAGCACTCTTGTGGATGATAAGAAACGGTTCTCATTTGAGTAACCTGAGAAACGAGTCATCTTTTTTAAAATTTAATTTTCCCACTGGGATTTGACTTACCATTATTTGAAGGTTTTCCAATGCCCGTTCTACGAGTTGCTCCATGTTTTCTGCTTCTCCGAAGAACCGGACAAAAGGAAGGAGTTGACTGACAGCTTCTCTGGGGGAGACTGATATATATTCTGTTTTCCTGTCCTTGTGTATCATATACAGACCTGCGATTGCACAGCGCTTTGGCCAATGAGTGGTTTTCCCCTTCTCATAGAATGGAAGAGCGTATGCGCACTGTTTTCCGCCACCTTGCCGTACGGCAATTGCATCATCTGCAATGATTTGCTGTCGAGACAGTCTGGCGAGTGTGGATTTTCCCGATCGGTTCTTTCCTACAAAAATGTGGACTTTTTCTCCTTTTCTAATTGCTGACGCATGAAGAAGAACGCCCCCTTTTTCAAGCAATACCCTGCCGAAAAGCATCTTTAGATAAAAATTTAGTCTGAGTTTTGCACGATGTGGTCTTCTATCGATAACCAAGACATAGTTTTCCGGACGGCCCTCGTCTTTTTGACTTCTGACTTCCCATCTTCTTCCCACAGGTCCCCGACGAACTGTGATT
>DATEUZ010000057.1:0-2329 GCA_035282885.1 Patescibacteria group bacterium
CATTGATGATGGCTCAACTGATGCAACCTCTTCCTATTTACGAAATCTTGCAAGAAAGCAAAAACATTTTTCTTTTTTTCGACAGCCACACGCCGGTATGGCAAAAGGAAGAAATTTAGGCATTACACACGCTCAAGGGAAGATTATCTCCTTCACAGACGATGACTGTCTTCCAGACAAAGACTGGCTCAATGAAATCGAGAAAAGTTTTAAAAGAAACCAGCGTGCTGTCGGTATCGAAGGAAAGACGACCACTGTCGAATCAGATGTAACTCTCTTTACTTCACAGACCGTAAACAAAACAGGGGGGGCATACCAAACGTGTAATATTTCGTACACAAGCACGGCCCTTCGGCAAACAGGAGGATTCGACGAAAAGATTTTCCCCTATCATGGTGAAGACGTTGACCTCGCATTGAGAATGCTTAAAATCGGACCAATTATCTTTGAACCAAAAACGGTCGTCGTTCATCCTCCGCGACCATCAAACTTTCGAAGAGAAATCTCGCGCGTACAATATGCTCTGGCTGAAATCTATCTCTTTAAGAAACATCCTTCTTACTTTTACACGAAATATGGACATCGTCATCTCTTCTTCCAAGCTGTCTTTGTCAACTTTCTCTGGATTCGTCTTTTTCATTTGAAGTATTACTTTCCCTGGATAAAAAAGAATGTATCTCTGTATATCTTATTTGCCATTCGAACCATCCTTGAGATTCTCTATCTTCTCCTTCTTGTGCCGAAATTGTACTTGTATTATCGGTCTCTCCGAATTCCTCGAGGACCTGTGCCTAAACAGATGTCTATCGTCTTTGCGGCGACCGGGATATCAAGTAAAGCATGTGATCTCTATCTCAACACAATAAGCGAGCGTCTTCGGAAAAAGGGTCATACCGTTTGGCTTGTCTGTGTCAATCCTGATCCAAGGGTTCCTTTGAAACCATATCACATTCCGGTGACTTGGGTTGAACCAAAATCAAAACTTCTTAGAATATGTTTCATCCTCTTCCCTTACTTCCATGACAGATCAATGAGTAAGGCTGTAGCCAGCGCTGTGTACTCCATCCGCGAACCAATCGATATTGTGAACATGGAAATCCCATCGCTTCTCTACTGCTACAAGAAACGGGGAAAAGAAATAATTGTCACCCGAGGCTGGTACTATCCGCACCATCTCCTCGCAAGGCTTCGTATCATGTCTCACGTTGCACCAGCACCCCTTCTCCAAAAGGGAGTCTTCCTTATACAACAATTTTGGTTTTATTGGGGAGATGCTTTCGGGTTCAAAAGGGCTGATGCGCTTGTCACCTTAACTCAAGATCTTGCCTATCAACTCTCCCGAAAAGGATTTCACGCGACCTATGTCCCCTTAGGAATAACAGTACCGCCCTTCCAACGGAGAGATAACAAAATCATTACACTTGGAATGACTGCCTATGATCTTGAAAATCCAAGAAAAGGAATACAATTTTTACTCCAAACAATACACTATATTGAAACAAAACAATTTTCCAAAAATCCTTATATTATTGAACTCATTGGCGGATATTCTTCTGTATTAACAGGCCAGATACATTCCTTAGGGTTGCAGAAAAAAATAAAGCTCCTCGGGAGACTTGAGCACCAACAAACGATAAAACAAATGACTTCATGGGATATCTTTGTTTTTCCAACTCTGTTTGAAGAACTGTCCCTCGCCACCATTGAAGCAATGTCTCTTGGTCTCGTCTGCGTTGGCTGGGACATCGATTCCCTAAGAGCTGCCTGGGGTAAAGATGGAATCCTTATACGGCTCGGTGATACGAAAAGGCTATCCAGTGAATTAGTACGATTAATCAATGACGAAAATCTTAGGAAGAAACGCAGTTATCGCCTTTGGAAAAGAGCGAAGAACGAATTTGATTGGAAGATTGTTATTCAAAAACTCGAAAAACTATTCAAACAGATACACTAGTATCTTTTACGTCGTTCGCGCTGTGTTCCTCTCTGTTGGGCCTTCTGGCCCTTGAGCTTTGAAAGAAGCGCTGCCATTTTGAACCGTACATCGTCCTCGTCCAACATATTGACCATTAACTTCCATCGAAGCCATGCCATATGGCGTGCACATATCAGAAAGTGAACTATATTCCAGTATCGTTTTAACATCGGTACCAGCTTCTTGGTTTTGTGTCCGTACGTTAATCCTTTTCCTCCCTTTTCGTAGAATGTGTCAATCGTATCGTAGAGGCCTGACAGAATAAAATCAGTGATAAACTTATAGACTCCAGGCCAGAACAGACTATCGTGAACCGCAACGATTCCTCCTGGAACAACAAATCTTTCCCAGGAG
>DATEUZ010000058.1:0-2668 GCA_035282885.1 Patescibacteria group bacterium
AATCTGCGGCTCCCAGGGGACTCGATTGTTTATGTTCATGCCACCCATATTGTCTCAATAAATTCCTTAATTTTACACCCGGATCGACTCGCCTAGACCCTCCGGTACTTTGTTGATCCATCGATTCGGACAGAGCTGTCAAGGTAGGCTCAAGTTGGTTATACACCACTGTTGGGTTGAGACCTTCCTCGATTTGTTGACGCGCTTCATCGAGGAGCACTGCTTCCCTCGAATGAAAATTATCCGCTATGAATTTTTCAGTCATAATTATCACTTCCTTTCTATTCCTTTCCAGGTTGAATACTGATTCTTGATCTTGCGGTGATTACTTGCCGATCGGATTAGGATCCCCAATATCGTACCGGACGATCATCCATTCGTCGGGCTCATGATTCTCCTCCACGCCAGCATCAGCTTCATCAGGACGAAGTGTAGGTTGCGAAACCTGATCGTCATCTGGTTCTACAGTTGATTGAGTGACCGTTTGCTCTCCGGGATCGTTATCTGATTGTCCACCCTGTTGGCCGATACTGATATGATTTTCTCGCGGTAACATATTTTTTCACTTCCTTTCACAATAAAAAAAACCTCCTTTTCGAGGAGGTTTGGTTTCGGTTTTTTTTGCTTTATTTACACACCACCATACCTCCCCTGTAAGAGGCTAAAAAAGAAGACAAAGAAACTGTTCCTGGTATTGGGACTCAACGTGTTCATAGATTATCAACCGGCTTGGGTGCTCATCCTTCGACTGCGCTCAGGACAAGTGTACCTCTTTTCATGAATTACCTTAACCTGCCTGTGTTGACATGTATCTCTCTTGCGAGAGCATGAACTTGGTTCCGGACTGACCGACCTGTGCCCAAAAGAACGAACGTTGCTTGCTTCTGGAGTTGACCGTATGCATCCAAGTATGAGAATCAGCAACTTTCTTGCGCAGGAGTATGAGCGTTTGTCGCAACTTGTCAAAGAAATTCAGGTGATAAACACCGGGATCAACGATTGATTGTTCGACTGCCATTTCAACTTCTTGGGCAAGTCCGACCGCTTCCCCTACCAATTTCTTGAGTTCTTCCTGGATCGCTTCGATTTGTGTTTTAATCTCCTCTTGTTTTCTTGAGAAGACGAGCATTTCCTGACGACGAGCATATTCCAGATGTGCGAACTCTTTCCGTCTAGCTTCCTCTTCACGTCTTTGAAACTCCTGCTCAAAACTCAGCGGCTGGTTCGGCTTCAGCTCTCCTGACATCGAACCTATTCCGCTCCCCGGAAGCACCTGACGAGCCATGTCTCCCGCGATCCCTGCGGCGGCATCTCTTCCCGTTTTCACCGCCTGATTACCAAGATCCCGGAAAGCCTCAAAAAAGTTATCCGACTGAAAGTTTTGCTGTTTCTTTTGTTTATTCATATTCTTTATCTCATGGAAATGAACTTCCCTATCGGAAAGTTTCGAGGAATATTAGCACAATTTTACCACATAGTCAAGATAAGATGTGTATCATATATGTAGAAGCGTATCAAGGACTTTTCGCTTGCGAAGGGTAGCGCGGATCCCGGATAGTTCACTCGGAGTCTTGAGAGATTCTCGGAGTTTTTCGTCACCCACAGATTGAATAAGACTGTCAATCTCCTGATCACTGACTTGAATTTTTAAATCCTGGGCAATTTCGTTGAGTATGAGTTCGAGTTTCAAAGTCCGTTCGGATTGCTGTGCATACTCGCTTCTTAATTGTGCGCTGGTTTTATTCAGCGAAGACAAGTACTGATCTATGGTGAGATTTAACTTTTCAATCTGTTCAATTAATCGAGAGAGTTCCCTATTCACCTCTTCTTCCAATAAAAATGCCGGAAGCTGAAATTGAATTGATTCCAGGAGTGCAGCGAAGACCATTGCCAGTTTTTCATCCGTCGATTTTGATGATCCTTTCTCCTGCTTGTTTTTCTCCGAGATTGTGGCCGGTTCTCCTTTGCCTGGGATCCAGATTTTACTTGAAGCTGAAGCGTCTGAAACAGCCTTCTTGTAATTTCCCAGGACAATGCGGGGTTTTTCGGCAACAGTAACCGTCAGAGACCAATCCTTATCTTCCTCAACACTCACGGGTTCCACTCTTGGATTTGATATGGGTAAAAGGTTCAATTCTTTGACCGCTTTTGCATATACCCTCGGAAGAAGATGCTGTAAGACACTGGTATACAGTTTTTGTTTCCCGATATGTTCTTCTACGAGATTGCTGGGTGCTTTTCCTTTACGGAAACCTTTCAGTTCCGTCTCACGGACCGTTTCCTCAAGAATTTTTTGATATTCAGGTTTGACATCTGTTTGCGGGATGTGGACGGTAAATTGAACCGCACCGTCAGGTGTCTTTTTCAGGTCAGAGGCACTCGAATTCGGTTGCGCCATTGTTGTTCCTTTGTCTGTCATCGCAAGCCTCTTTTTACCGGTATATAGGTTCTTTTGATGGGTTCAGGATGAGGCTTCTCAAACTTGTGTGAACGCCTAAACCAGTTAGGTGTCCTGTACGATAATTTGATCCGTCCTTTGGTTTTTGAAAAGAATTGTGCCATATTCATTAGGAAATGTAGATATTAATCAATTTCATTCTGTGGTTATCTCTAATTTCAAATACTGCGAATTTCTTTATTTAGAGTGCTGTCTGTTTGAAAATATCCG
>DATEUZ010000059.1:0-2888 GCA_035282885.1 Patescibacteria group bacterium
TTTCTTTGGCAGCGCCTGTTAATCTGCTTTTTGTCAGGTACTGACGAAATGCAGATACTCCAAATCCAGCTATAATGATAAGAATCGCGATGATAAGGAGAATCTCAACAAAAGTTTTCCCTACGTTGTCTTTTCTCATCGTACTTTCATCATACACCAAAGATGGAACGCACAAAAGAAGGGACTCTCAACCCCAAAATTTTCCCATACCCCCTCACGAACTTGATGGTGTGCTCGATAAGATATGTGAGAACATATGATCTTCCTACTGGAAGATCCTGTGCGTGAAGGTATTGTCGCTTTTCTCCACCAAACCCTTTCTTGAAAACCGTGATCCCATACCAAGGATGAGAAGTATCGGTAAGATCTGCTACTCCTCCCCAGAGATTGTAATAGGGAAGTCCTCTCTCTAAAGCATGCTGTATCGCTGTCCATTGAACAAGATACGATGCTGCAAGCGACTTTCCCTCTTCAGAAGATGCGGCATACCTGTAAATTCCCTGATTTCCCCAAAAAATAATCATCGAGCCTGCTACAGGGCGATCTTTCCGGTACGCAACAATAAGTTCAGCCTCGTTGGTTTTGGAAAAGACAGAGACTTCCTCCCGAATTCCCCGTTCGACAACGAAATTTTTCCTTTTCGCTGTTTCTGTAAAAAGGGTAAGGAAGTCATCAAGAAGGTCGTTTGAAACTC
This sequence comes from Patescibacteria group bacterium, assembly GCA_035282885.1. Taxonomy (GTDB): domain Bacteria; phylum Patescibacteriota; class Microgenomatia; order DATDVM01; family DATDVM01; genus DATDVM01. Next base: position 695 of record DATEUZ010000059.1, read on the forward strand.
CCGTTCGCACAGTCAATTTTTTCTCAGCCTGCGATTTTCGTATCATATATCTGGTATTTTTCCTCATATGCCGTAGAACAGCATCCTGAGAGGTAAGAGTTACGACATAGCTTATTTCTGCATCCATATTGTGAATAGGCGCGTGATGAAAACCAAATGAGCGGAAGAGTTCTTCGTAAGACGAATCAACCAAAGGAGATACCCTCACAAAAGATGCTCTCACTTTTTTTGCATACTCATGAAGAAAAGCGTGGACAAAGGAAACACTCTCTTTGTCCCAGATGCGAAGTATCGGGCCGTGGCGGACATGAAGGTATTCTCCTCGTCGAGCTTTGACATGGATCAATTGCGCGACTCCGAAGAGTGCGTTTTCTGTATAAAACCCATATCTATTGACATGGTGTCCGTTTTCCTTTTCGACTTCACCCCACTTCCATGATTGGAAAAAGGCCTCAGGACAAACCTCTTTCACAAACGTATCCCATACTTTTTGGTCTACAATCGGTTTAGCCTGAAAAGATTCCATTACTGTTCCTTTATGACATCCTCCCTGCACTTAAGCGCGGGGAGGATGTCGCAACAGCGTTCAATTCATCTGCGGGCTAAAGCCCGCGGTTTTCTTGAATGATGTTATAAACCCCACTACCCTCTTTACCTCTTCCTCGCTCATTCTAGGGTACGTTGGAAGATTGATGATCTGTGACGCAACGGTTTCAGCTTCCTTGCAGCTTCCCCTTTTGTATCCAACATCCTTTAAAGAAACGCCTTTGGGGTCAATGACATGTGAATACCATCTCCCAAGGATTATTCCCCTTTCCCTTGCCCGTCTCAGCATAAGATCAGCAGATGTGGTAAGAAGAGGATATCGAAGATAGATGGCGCCGATCCTCGTTGGACCATATGACGACGCGATTTTTTTCCTTTGGGAATTCATCTTGTCTACCTTCTCGAGTTGATGCAAAGCAAGACGTGCTAATGCAGGCGACAATCTCTTCGGATACCCTCCTGGTTTTTTTCCTCGATATTCTTCTTTCGCATAGGGAAGACTCAGAAGACGAAGCTTCTGAAAAAAGACAAGGAGTAATTTCCCAAAGAGTGAATGATACAAAGGCAAGAGAAACGAAAAGAAGACAGGGTGGATGAGCTGCTGTAATACCCAGAAAAAAGACGGCTCAGGAATACCAGTATAGAGTTCATCCCTTCGTGGAAATTTTCTCTCATTTTTTACTACCGCTGATCCGCCGAAGACACTTGAGACAACCTTATCCCGACCAAAACTAAAAAAAGCTGCGTCTCCAACCGTCCCCACCTCAAACCTACCTGAAGTAGCGCCGAGTGCATGAGCACAATCTTCAATGAGAAGGATATTGTTCGCATCAGCAAACGAGCGAAATGAGGCAAGATCTGCAGGAACCCCAAACGTGTGCTGCAGAATAATTACTTTTGTGGAGGCTGTTATCTTCTTTCTCGCATCAGTGAGGCTCATATTAAGCGTCTCTTTTTCTAGATCGACATACAAAGGGGTAGCGCCAACCCAAAGAACTGGTTCTATAGCGGCGACGCAGGTAAAGCTTTGCACTAACACTTCATCACCAATCGACACACCAGCACTGACGAGAAGAAAATACAATGCTGCGCGACCTGCATTAAAGAAATACGTATCCTTTGTGTGATATCTATTCTTGAACCAAGAAGAAAGTCCCTGTAAGGAATCTGAATTCTTCCATTTCCATGGAGCGAAAAGAAGAGTTCTCGCAAGTATTATATCGTCAGTTTGTAAGTTTGGGGATACTCCCAAGGCGATCGTATTACCCATAATATTGAAGAACACTCCTCGCTTCTCTTCCCTCAAAAAGGATGGTTTTTTTATCCGAAAAGGTTTCTTCCAAATACAGATAAGCTTCTTTTCCTCGCTTTATCACAACTGGAACTCCTTTATTTCTCATCTGAACTCCTTTTGAAACACTCTCAACAAAGGAATCATTTGTCATGATGATAAGATCACAAACTTCAGAAGCCGCAGCTCCAAGCCGTTCGTGAACTTCCTCTGAAACATCCCCAAGCTCAATCAAGGGATGAAGAATAAGGATACGTTTTCCATGATATCTTCCCAGAGAAGTGAGAGCCGCAATCACTCCATCAGTATTTGCACTATATGTATCATCTACACACGTTGTTTTTCCGACACGAAACA
>DATEUZ010000060.1:0-7754 GCA_035282885.1 Patescibacteria group bacterium
AGGAACAGCTGGTTTTAAAGGCGCTCGTAAAGCAACTCCTTATGCAGCAACAACGGTTGTCTCAACCGTTGCGAGGAAAGCAATGGATATGGGGGTTAGGGAAATTGAGATTTTTGTGAAGGGTCCTGGGTCAGGAAGAGATAGTGCGATACGGGCACTCAAGGCTGCAGGGCTGAATATTATGACAATTGCGGATGTGACTCCTATTCCCCATAACGGGTGTCGCCCAAGGAAGAAGAGGAGAGTCTAACGTGGCACGCTATACAGGGTCAAAACATAAGTTGTGTAGAAGAGAGGGAGTATCTCTTTGTGGACTGGATTCCTGTCCGGTGCGAAGAAAAGGAGCTGTTCCTCCAGGTATGCACGGAAGAAAGTTTAGAAAACGACTTTCGGATTACGGAGTCCAACTTCGAGAGAAACAAAAAGTAAAACGGTTGTATGGAGTTCTTGAAAAACAATTCCGTCGATATTTCGAAGTTGCACGCAAAAACAGAGAAGCAACAGGAGAGGTGCTTTTGCAGCTTTTAGAAACACGTCTTGATAACATCATTTACCGACTGAGTTTTGCTCCGACGAGACCGATGGCAAGACAGCTTGTGACTCACGGACACGTGTTAGTAGACGGAAAGAAGATAGACATTCCTTCCTTTTCCGTAAAAAGCGGACAAGTGGTCTCTTTACAACCGAAAGCACAAGAAATACCAACAGTAAAAATGCTTCTTGAAGATAAAGATGTAAAAGTGCCAAGTTGGTTAGAGAGAAAAGCCGCTGTGGGTAAAATAGTACGGATTCCTGAGAGGAATGATATTGACGCAACCATTAGTGAAAGTCTTATTGTGGAGTTTTACTCTCGATAAAAGGGTTATAAGGAGGAAAGAAATTCTATGTTAAACCCGCCATTTAAGCTTATAAAAGTTGAAGAGAAAGAAAGTTACGGTCAATTTGTTATTGAACCTCTTCGCCAGGGATATGGCCATACCCTTGGGAATATCTTAAGACGGGTGCTTCTGAGTGATTTCCCAGGAGCGGCGATTACACGCGTGAAGATTAAAGGAATTCCTCATCAGTTTACGACATTGACTGGACTCAAAGAGGACATTGTTGAACTTATCCTGAACCTAAAAAGAATGCGTGTTAAACTTCATGGCGATAAGCCTGGCAAGATTACATTGAATGTAAAAGGTCCCAAAAAAGTCACAGCAGCAGACGCAGAAGTGTCTGAAAACGTTGAGATTGTAAATAAAGATCTCTATTTGGGAAGCCTAGCTACAAATAAAAATAAGCTCGAAGCAGAGATGGTTGTTGAACAGGGAGTCGGATATGTTACTGCCGATGAACACGAAAGAACAGGAGAAATAGGAGTCATTCCGGTTGATTCTCTGTTTTCACCTATTGAGCGCGTGAATTATACGGTTGAAGCAACCCGTGTTGGGAAACTCACAAACTTTGATAAATTGTCGTTACAAATCTGGACAGACGGTACTCTCGTTCCATCCTCAGCGCTAGATCAAGCTGCGCGGATGTTGATGGAACACTTCCATGCAATTTTTGAGCCGATTCTTACTGAAGAGGAAGAAGTATCTCCAAAGAAAGATATGGCGGAAGAAACATCCAAGATGACCGTCGAAGAGCTGGATCTTCCTACACGAATTACCAATAGCTTGAAAAAGGGTGGTATAAAGACTGTACAACAGCTCTTGGAAACGCCAGAAAAGAAATTGCTCAAAATAAAGAATATGGGAGTGAAGTCAATAGAAACGGTAAAGAAAGCGGTAAAGGAGAAAGGGTATGAGGCACAGGGTTAAAGGGAAGAAACTTGACCGTGATACGAAAGCACGGAAAGCCCTCTTTAAAAACCTCATTACGTCGCTCATTTTGTACGAGCGAATAAAAACAACTGAAGCAAAAGCAAAAGCTGTACGAGGCTTAGTTGACTCGTTGATGGTAAAAGCAAAAAGTGGAACCCTGCAAGCCCGTCGGATGTTGGCTGCTTTTTTGGTTGATCCAAAGGCAGTAGATAAAATGATGGATGTGTTAGCAAAACGATTTAGTCAGAGAAAGACTGGTTTTAGTCGAATCATCCGTCTCCAGAGAAGACGAGGAGATAACGCTCAAATGGTTCAGATGGAGTTCATGAAAGAACCTGGAGAAGAACAAAAACCAATAGAGTCTCCGGAAAAAGAACTGAAAGGCAAAAAAGAAGAGAAGAAAACCGTACAGCCCAAAAAGACAAAAGGTACAAAAGAGAAAAAGAAGGATTCTTAAGAAGAAATGAAGATAGCAACGACAAAACAAACGGATATCAAGCGTGAATGGCATCTCGTTGATGCAAAAGATCAGGTCCTGGGAAGGCTGGCATCGAATGTCGCAACGCTTCTTATGGGGAAAAAGAAAAGTTACTATGTCCCGTATATGGATTGCGGAGACTTTGTTGTCGTTATTAATGCACAGGACGTTAAGTTGACAGGGAGAAAAGAACAGCAGAAAGTCTATACACGGTATTCAGGTTATCCCGGCGGATTGAAAAAGACGAAAGCAGACAGAATGCGTAAAGAGAGGCCAATGTACATCGTGAGGCATGCGGTAAAAGGAATGCTTCCGAAAAACAAAATTGGCGATAAAATGATCAAGAAACTATTTGTGTATAAGGGAGAAGAACATCCCCATACAGAGGTACAAAAGCATGGCAGCAAGGGATAAAAGGTATGTCGAGGGAATAGGACGCCGAAAGAAAGCAACTGCCCGTGTGAGGATTGTCTCCGGCGAGGGAACAATGCTTGTGAATGGAAAACCGGTAGACGAGTATTTCCCAAATCGATTTGCAAAATTTGAATATTTACAACCGTTTGAGGTCACGAAAACCATCGGAAAATTCGATGTGCAAGCTCACGTTGTGGGATCCGGATCGAATGCCCAGTTAGGGGCGTTTGTCCATGGTCTGGCACGAGCTCTTCAAAAACAAAACACTGAATTCAGATCTTCACTGAAGCGTGCGGGACTTCTTACAAGAGACTCCCGTATGAAAGAATCAAAGAAAGCCGGTCGACCGAAAGCCCGTAAGGGTAGACAATCTCCAAAACGGTAACATTTCTTATTCTTAGGCTACAGCCTCTTGAAGAGTTTTCCCAGTTCCTGGAGAGTGACTTCCATCTTCACTGGTCTTCCGTGCGGACAGGTATAAAGCGTCTTTGTGTGTAAAAGCTTTGTCACAATTTCTTCCCTTTCACGAATATTGAGTGGATCTCCAGCTTTTACCGCGCTTCTGCAGGATAAATAGGAAATCACTTTGAGACTTCTTTGATCAACGTCGCGGATAGGTTTCTCTTGAATGAAGTCAGAAATCACTTCATTGATAAGTTTCGTGAGGTCAAGCTGAGGCCGTTCCTGAAGGACGGTCGGAACAGCGGTCATTTTAAAACTATTTTTCCCGAATTCTTCAATATCAAATCCTAAGATTCGAAACGTCTCAAGGTTTTCTTTGAGAATTGTTGCTTCCCCAAATGGGAGATCAAACGTCAGAGGGACAAGGAGTATCTGGGAATCCCTGTTTTTCTTTTCTTTTTGGAATAGGTCAACAAAATGTTCATACAGAATTCTCTCATGAGCTGCGTGCTGGTCAAGAAGAAGGATTCCTTTCGGAGTCTGAGTAATAAGATACAGATTGTGGACCTGTAACACATCTTGCTTCTGCACGACGAGTTTTTCTTCAAAAAGGGCATCCATCTCAGCATCAGAAATGCGAATTCTTTTTTCCTGAAAAAGTGTGATTGGCCGTGGCTGAGCAAAAGAATCAGCCTTCCCTTCGTCTTGGAATTTTGTTGCTGGCAGATCGATATGAGTTTTCGACGGGAATTGTCCGATAAAGGTTAAATCTTCTTTTTGCAGTGCGTGTGAAACCGCGTTTCTGACAGCAGTATAGATAAACGACGTATTGATGAATTTGACCTCTTCTTTTCGTGGGTGAACGTTGACGTCAACCGAGTCGAATGGAAGCGTGAGAAAAAGAAGGAAAATAGGATTCGACGTATGCGGAAGAAGGGGACCATATGCTTCCCGTACGGCCTTCGCAACGATCATGTCCCTTACACGTCTTCCATTCACAAAGGTATATTGGCGATATTTTGTCTCACTCGCAGTCTGGGGTTTTGTAATGTACCCAGAGATGTGGAGATGTGGATGGTCAAAAAAGACGGGGACGAGAGAGATGGATACCTGCTCTCCCAAAAGACTACGGATTCGTTCTTCTAACGTTTGGCGTTCGGACAAATCGAACACAGGCTTTTTATTGTGCGAGAGAAGAAATCCTATTTCGGGATGCGAGAATGCGTTGTCTGTGACAATATCAGCAATATGACGTAACTCAGTCGCAGGGTTTTTCAAAAATTTCTTTCGTGCAGGTACGTTGTAGAAAAGATTGTCAACACGAATGCTTGTGCCTTGCGGCATCCCGACAGATGAAACATATTCAGGAATTCCGCCTTTCAGAAACAACGTCGTACCGGCAACTCCTGTGGAAGGTTTGCTTTTAATCGTAAGCTCGGATACAGCCGAGATACTACTTAAAGCTTCTCCCCGAAATCCGTATGAGGAAATCTGAAGCAAGTCATCAAGTGTAGAAATTTTGCTCGTCCCGTGCCGCTTCACGCACTCTTTGACATCATCTTTATCCATCCCTTCGCCGTTATCGGTAACTAAAATCCTTTTTGTTCCGCCTTCTTCAACCTCAACCCGGATAGAACTTGCTTTCGCATCAAAGGCGTTCTCAACAAGTTCTTTGACGATCGAGGCTGGCCTTTCAACCACTTCACCTGCGGCGATTTTATTGACTAAATCATCTGAAAGAATTTTTATTTTTCCCATATGTCTCTATTGTATCTTCTTTTTCCACAAGGCCAAAGTCTCTAAGGCTTCGAGTGGAGTCATTGTATCAACCTCAAGTCCCTTCAGTTCTTTCATAATAGGATGGTCCTCATGTTTGAAAAGCGTCATCTGGTCAGGCGGTGCGATATCTAATTTCCCTACAGGTGTTTCCACTTTCCTCTCTTCCAGCTTTCGTAAGACCTCGACAGCACGGTAAATAACATCTGTCGGTACGCCCGCAAGTTTCGCAACAGCAATGCCGTAACTGTGTGAAGCTCCTCCCGGAACAACTTTATGCAAGAAAATCGGTTCGCCCTTTTTCCCCTCGACGGCCATTTGGTAATTTTTGATCTTCGGATATTTTTCTGCAAGAGACTGAAGTTCATGGTAATGTGTTGCAAAAAGAGTCTTAGGAGTAATCGTCGGATGACAGACAAGATATTCAGCGACAGCCCAGGCAATGCTGATTCCGTCGTAAGTGCTTGTCCCCCTTCCGATTTCATCCATGACCAGGAGACTGTCTTTCGTCGCATGGTGAAGAATATGGGCGGTCTCAATCATCTCAACCATAAATGTTGATAATCCGGATGAAATAACATCAGACGCCCCACTTCGAACAAAGATTCTATCCACAATACTTATTCTAGCATCTCTGGATGGCACAAATGACCCGATATGAGTCATAAGAGTGATCAATGCCACCTGGCGGATATAGACTGACTTTCCAGCCATATTGGGACCTGTGATAAGAAGTAATTGATGGTCACTGTGGTTAAGAATCACGTCATTCGGAACAAACTGTTCGTCTTCCAGAAGTTCTTCAACAACAGGATGGCGGCCGTCATGAATTTCAATTTCTCCTTTTGTTGTAAGAAATGGCTTGCAATATCTTTTCTTCTCCGCAAGATGTGCAAATGTCACAAGCACATCCAAAGTTGCGATAGCATCCGCTGCTTTTTGGAGAACCTTTGTCTGTTTTACTAAAGAAGAAACAAGTGAGACAAAAATTTCATACTCAAGTTGGTTCATCCGTTCTTCTGCAGTGAGTACCAGCTCTTCTTGAGACTTGAGTTCCGGGGTAATGAATCGTTCGGCGTTGACCAGCGTTTGTTTCCTGATGTAATCACCAGGGACTAAATGAAGATTCGCTTTGCTTATTTCGATATAAAAACCAAAGACACTATTGAAACGGACTTTTAGTGACGGGATTTTGGTCCGCTCCCTTTCCTTCTTTTCAAGTTTCGCAAGCCACTCTTTTCCGCTTCCTATCCGTTCACGAAGATCATCAAGTTCACGACTGATACCCTTCCGGATAAATCTTCCCTGTTTTACATCAACTGGAGGGTCCTCGGTAATATGCTTCTTAATGCGTTGTGTGATGTCTGAAAGCTCATCTGAAAGTGCTTCTCTGATGTGGGTAGTAAGTGGCGTTTTTACCTTTTTTAGTGCAGTTTTTATCGAAAGCACTTGCAGGAGAGATTGCTCGAGTCCGATAAGATCCCGTGGATTTCCAACACCGACCGAAAGTCTCGAAAGAATGCGTTCAATGTCCAACACTTCCTTCAGGAGTTCCTGAATGGTATTTTTCAGCGGTCTTCGGGTGTAAAACTCCTCGACTGCATCGAGGCGTACTTGTATTTTTTCTCTGTTTCGGAGGGGTGCTAAGATCCATCGTCGAAGCAACCTGCCGCCCATTGCTGTCGTTGTTTGGTCCAAGACGGAAATGAGCGATCCTTTTTTGTCGCCTTCTCGAAGCGTAGAAAAAAGTTCCAAATTTAAAATAGTTGAACGATCGAGAGAGACATGTTCATGAGATGTATACGTATGTATTGCCCGAAGGTGATCAACGCGGTCTTTTTGCGTGTGTTTCAAGTAGCCGAGAAGCGCTGCTGTAGCTTTCAGAGCTTGCAGTTTGTCTTCAATGCCGAATGCCTTGAGTGTTGTAACGCCAAACTGTTTTTTGAGAAGGTCTCTCGCATTTTCCGCAAAAATATCCCAGTCGTAAAAACAGTAAATATTCAGTCCTTGCTGCATTTTCAAAGTTCGAAGAAGTTTGGGATCGCCATATAACTTTTCAGGCAAAATGCATTCACTGGGATGAAAACGGGAGAGTTCATCACGGACGACTTCGTGTATATTTTCAGTTCCTATCTGCGTTGCTTGAAAATCTCCTGTTGAGATGTCTGCGAATGCGATCCCGAGATCATTGCCAAAATAGGTGATACTGACAAGATAATTATTTTCTTTTTGTTCAAGGTTTTTTTCGTCCAATACTGTTCCGGGAGTAACGATCCGAACAACTTCGCGGTCAACAATCCCTGTTCCATTCGGAACACTTGTCTGTTCGCAAATTGCCACCTTGTAGCCCGCTTTGACGAGTTTTGCGAGGTAACTGTCCACCGCATGGTACGGGACTCCTGCCATAGGTATGCGTCCATCTTTGCCTTTGTCCCTGCTTGTGAGGGTAATTCCAAGGACTTTTGAGCCTACCTTGGCATCGTCCATAAAAAGTTCATAGAAGTCCCCAAGTCGAAAAAAAAGAAGACAGTCGGGATACTGTTTTTTGATGGCCAAATATTGACGCATCATAGGGGTCGAAAATTCAGTCATTGTACGGACATCTTACCAGAAAGGGCAAGAAAGAAGAATCGGAAATAGTCGGGGTGGCCGGACTCGAACCGGCGGCCTTGCGCACCCCATGCGCACGCGCTAGCCAACTGCGCCACACCCCGGAATTACTATTGTATTTTACCATAATTAATGCGAAAATGGCGGTGAAAGAAAGAGGTACCACTATGCCAGATTCCACCGATGACAAAAAGAAAAAAGAAGCGGTTTCTCTCGCGATGCAACAAATTGAAAAGCAGTTCGGCAAGGGTTCAATCATGAGATTA
>DATEUZ010000061.1:0-4518 GCA_035282885.1 Patescibacteria group bacterium
ACTGTTCGCTCCATGAATGAGACGATAATAAGCTGTGAAAGAATCTCAGTCGTGTAACCCAAGATATTCACACTGTGAAGTGCTCCGGCAAAAACTTTTTCAACAGGTGTCTCGTAGCTTACTTTGACAAACCGTCCAAGAACAATTCCCAAAGCCCCCTGATCTTTCGGATGGTCAGATCTGGCAAGAAGCGTGACCTCTTTGACACCCGATTCTTTGTTCTGAAGCGCTAATCGCACTTCCTGACCCTGTTTTTCTTTCACGACCGCCTGGAGTTCTTCTATCTCTGAGATACTCGTCCCATCAAGGGAAAGAATCGTATCCCCTTGTACAATCCCCGCTTCTTTTGCCGGGGAGCCTTCTTGCGCCTCAAGAATGATCACAGACCGTGTTTCCCTACCGAACGGGAAGTGATAATCGGTCAGAAGTGGTGTTTCGAATTGGAACTGCTGCACGGAAAGGAGCACCGTATATAAAAGAATCGCAAAGATGAAGTTCATCACAACCCCTGCCATGATCACGGCAGCACGGCTTCGCCGTGACTTGGACGCAAAACTGCGTTCGTCGGTCAAGTCTTCAGGAGACGGTTCCTCCCCAGTGAGACGGACGAATCCTCCAAAAGGAAGAAGGTTTAACGTGTACTCTGTTCCGTCTTTCCGAAACACTGTCTTCACCTTTGGCGGAAGACCGAGTCCGAACTCCTCTACCCGAATACCTACCCGTTTTGCCACCAAAAAATGTCCCAACTCGTGGACGAGGACCAACACACCAAGAATGAGAAGAAACACCACAAACGATGCAACAATCACGTCCCTTTATACCTCCATCAATTCTTTTTCTTTTCTCTCACCAATTCTTTCCGCCTCTTCGTTCATCTCTTTATTCAATTTTTCAATTTCTTTCTTCAGGCTATCAGCATCATCTTCAGAAATTTCTTTCTCTGTTTCTAATTTCCGGATATCCTGAATGGCCTCCTGGCGTGCCATACGGATGGAGATCCGTGCCTGTTCAACCCGTTGCGCAACAACCTTAATAAACTCTTTACGTCTCTCCTCGGTCAGAGGCGGAACGCTGATACGAATGATGTCTCCGTCAACAACCGGGCTAAACCCTAAGTGGGATTGGCTAATTGCTTTTTGAACCTCTCCCATGACAGACTTATCCCAAGGGTGAACAATGATGGTCTTCGGGTCTGGAGTGGAGAGCGTCGCCATTTCCTTGAGCGTTAAGAGGGTATCGTACGCATGGACTTTCAGATCTTCGAGGACTTGAGCATTTGCTCGTCCTGTCCGGATCGTGAGTAAATTTTCTTTCAGGTGAGATATTGCAGCAAGCATACCCGAACGACACTGCTGCGAGATTTCAGAAGCGGGCATGTGACCTCCTTTTATAGCATGTTTTTAATTCTGCTCGCCGAGCTCAAAACGGACAAAACGGCGCACTTGAATATTCTCACCCAACTTCCCAACGACTGCCTTGACCAGGTCATCTATTGTCTTTTTCTGATCCCGAATATACTCCTGTTTCAGAAGATCATCGACTGTTTTCGGCTCCATCGATGCGATCTGCATCGCGACTTCTCGAGCAAGCGTCTGGAATTCTTCTGTCCGGGCGACAAAGTCGGTTTCACAATTTATCTCCAAAAGTACTCCGACCTTGCCTCCACCGTGAATATAGGACAGAACGAGCCCGTCTTTTGCCACACGATCTTTCTTTTTCTCTGCTCGTGCGATTCCTTTTTTCAAAAGAATCTCAGCAGCCTTTTCAAGATTAAGCCCAGCTTCTTCTAACGCCTGACGGCATTCCATAATGCCTGCTTGCGTTTGATCCCGAAGCTTCCTTATGAGTTCTGCAGTTACTTTTTTCCCTTCCATACAATGAGTTCCTTTTAGATAGAATTATTCCTTTGATTTTTGAGCTTTTAGCCTTGTCTCTTCTTCTGCCTTTTCTATTTCTTCCTGAGTGAGTCGCTCTTCTATTTCTTCTGCTTTCTCATGAATTTCCGGTTTCATTACTTCCTCTTTTTCTTTTCCCTTCAGTGCTTTTTCTTTCATTTTCTCTTCTTTTTTCCTTAGCTGAGCCATTTTTTCCTGCGCTTCGTCTTTCCCTTCTGTGATAGCCTCGGACATATAGGATGCCATGAGCTTGATAGACCTGATCGCGTCGTCATTGGCAGGTATGACGTAATTAACGATGTCCGGATTACAGTTTGTATCAACAACTCCAACAACAGGAATCTGGCGTTTCTGAGCCTCGATCACCGCATTTTTTTCTTTGTTGACATCAACAACAAAAAGCGCATCTGGTAGTTTGATCATTCCTTCGATCCCGCTGAACATTTTTTCAAGTCGCTCGAGTTCCCGTTTGAATCCAGCCTGTTCTTTCTTGTTATATTTACCCCAGGTCCCATCATTACGCGCTTTCTTCATATCTGTCATGTGGCGAATACTCTTCTGTATCTGTTCCCAGTTGGTAAGGACTCCTCCCACCCACCGTTCTGACACATAGTTCATGCCGCAATTTTCTGCTTCTTCCTTCACAATATCTTTTGCCTGACGTTTTGTGCCAACAAATAAGACCTCGCCTCCATGCATTGCGAGTTCTTTGATGAATGCCCTTGCTTTATCGAGGTACTGGGCTGTGAGAGTAAGATCAATGATATGGACACCTTCGCGTGCAGTGTAAATAAACCGAAGCATTTTGGGATTGCTTCGGCGTACCTGGTGTCCGAAGTGGACGCCTGCTTCAAGAAGTTCTTGAAGATTGACTTCTTTCATGAATGTGTTCCTTTCTCCTCCATCCGACGTATCTTTAAGGAATTCCTCAAAGACAGGAAACCATATCGGATGTGTGTATTTGGGCTTCATCATATCACAGGATGCCACTTTCCGCAAGAAAAAAGGGTACATACAAAACTATATCTATAGTATAAATAACGTAACAATATATATCACAACGTCCCTTTTCTTCCTTTGCTATGACATCCTCCCCGCACGTACGTGCGGGGTTTCCTCTAAAGGAGGAGTCGCAACAGCGTTCAATTCATCTGCGGGCTAAAGCCCGCAGTTTTCTTGAATGCTGTTATAATAATCCTTGCACATGACGACAGTACAAGAAATACACAACCAACTTAAAAACGTCCTCGATCCGGAACTTGGTATTAATATTGTAGATCTCGGTCTTTTGTATGATGTCAACATGTCTGAAGACGGGATGGTATCGATCCTTATGACGCTGACAACTCCGGGATGCCCACTTTCCTCCTACTTCGAGAAAGAAATAAAAACGCAACTTCATCGATTTACGGACGTGAAGAACGTTGAAATCACACTGACCTTTGATCCTATCTGGACTCAGGAGAAGATGACAAAAGAAGGGAAAAACCAACTCGCCCTCTTAATGTAGTATTCCACTTAAAGAGAAACTCACGTATAAAAAATTACTGATTGTTTGAATTTTGGGCGTCTTTGATACGGTCTTTAGATTCTGTATAGCAACCTTGAAGCAGCTTTTCGAGCTCTTCTTGCATTTTTTTGCCGGGCAGTTTTATCACAAGAAAGATCCCCCAATCTTTTCTGGACTTACCACTGATGTGGTAGGAAAAATGCAAGGCATTCCGTAGAATCTTTGCCTTGATATGTTAAGACTAGAACACTTTTCAAAGAGTTGTCAAGACCTATCTGGATCAAACGGGTACATCTCTTAAGATTCTCAAGTTGTAGCTAGACAATCTTTATCATTTCATGCCCGGTATGGGAAAATCACGACAGAATAAACGTACCTCTTTTCGGATGCTTTTGATGCGTTTTTCATCTCCGAAATGTTCAACAACGTCTCCAAGCCAAGCTGCAACATACTTCATATCTTGTTCTTTAAATCCTCGGGTCGTGGTAGCGGGCGTGCCAAGCCGAATACCTGACGTCACAAACGGTGAGCGTGTCTCCCTTGGAACGGTATTCTTATTAACCGTGATACCTGCTTCACCAAGCGTGTGTTGTACTTCCTTTCCGGTCGGTCCGTCTTTACCGAAGTCGATAAGCATCAGGTGGTTGTCTGTGCCTCCCGACACAATACGGAGACGCCGCTTCGTGAGTCCTTCTGCAAGAGTTCGTGCGTTCTTTTTGATTTGTTTTGCATAGGTTTTGAATGACGGCTGCATCGCCTCTTTGAATGCCACTGCTTTTGCTGCAATCACATGAAGAAGTGGTCCTCCCTGGATTCCAGGAAAAATGGCTTTATCGATTATGTGCGCATACTTTTCTTTACAGAGAATCATTCCACCCCGAGGTCCGCGTAGTGTCTTGTGGGTTGATGTCGTCACAAAATCTGCATACGGAACTGGATCAGGGTGTTCATCTGCAGCGACTAATCCTGCGATATGAGCCATATCCACCATCATGAAGCTACCTACCTCATCGCAAATCTCACGAATCCTTTTAAAATCAATCTCCCGTGAATACGCAGTCGCGCCTGAAAGGATCATTTTGGGCCTGTGAATCTTAGCCAGGCGAAGCATTT
>DATEUZ010000062.1:0-5008 GCA_035282885.1 Patescibacteria group bacterium
TTCTTTCAAGAACTGTGTATAGACGCTGGCTCCTCCTGATATAAAGACGGTCTTGTATCCGCGTTTCTGAATCTCAAGAAGGACATCTTTGAGTGGAGCATTCAGAAAAATAACGTCATCGCCAATGTGTTCTCTTTTTTCCTTTGTAAGGACAAAAATCTTACGTCCCGGGAGAGGTCTTCCGATCGTGTCAAACGTCGTTCTCCCCATAATAAGGACTCCTGCTTTTTTGGTCTCTTCCTGAAAAAATTTCTTATCTTCTCTGCTTGTCCAGGAAGTATTATCGCTCGTTTCCTTTGCGATTTTTCCATCCAAAGTTGAGGCAACGATCGCAATCACCTTCATGCTGTCTCCTTTTGAGGTTCTTCACCTTGCCGCTGAGGCTTTGTCCACGACGCAAAATCACATTTGGGATAATTCTTACACCCGTAAAAGAATTTTCTTTTTCTCGTCCGTCTCATCACAATCGTCCCACCGCATTTCGGACAGGGAACATCAATCTTTTCCTCATAGGTCTTTGTATTTTTACAGGTTGGGAAATTACCGCAAGCAAGGAATTTTCCATATCTTCCCATTCTAATCAGCATCTTTCCGCCGCATTTCTCGCAAACTTCATCTGTCTCCTGCGCCTGAATCTTCACCCGCTCGCCTTCTTCTTGGACAGTGGAAACGAGTTTCCTGAATGGCTCGTAAAATTTCATCAGTTCACTTTGCCACTTCTTTTCCCCATTTGCAATATCGTCAAGCGTATCTTCCATTTCAGCGGTGAATCCTGTATCGACGATTGAGGGAAAATACTTCACCAGAAAATCATTGACGGCAATCCCAATAACCGTTGGCGGAAGCTTTCCTTCCTTTTTCTCAACGTATTGGCGTTCTAAAATAGTAGATATTGTCGGAGCATACGTGGAAGGTCGACCGATCCCTTTTTCTTCCAGAGTTTTAATAAGGGATGCCTCAGTATACTGGGAAGGTGGTTGGGTAAATTTCTGTTCAAACGGAAGGTCAATAAGCGTGACTTGCTCCCCTTTCTGAAGTGTTGGAAGCTCCTTCTCGTTTTCCTTCTGCCCGTTTTTATCTCCTCCATAGACCAAAAGCCAGCCGTCAAAGAGCTGTTTCGAACCCTGTGCGCGAAACTGATACTCACCTGCCGATACTTTTGCCTGTTGAGAAAGATATTCGTTCGGATTCATCTGAGACGCGACTGTTCTCTTCCAAATCAGTTCATAGAGACGTATATGGTCTCGTGTAAAGGAATCTTTTAGCTTGTCAACTGTTGTCATTGGATTCGTTGGTCTGATTGCCTCGTGTGCTTCCTGAGCCAACTTTGAGGTCACTTTATACAGTTGCGGAGCTTGTGGAAGATATTTTTCTCCAAACGTACGTACGATAAAGCCTCTGGTACTTTCAATAGATTCTCTTGAGAGGGTGACAGAATCTGTACGCATGTAGGTAATATAGCCTTCTTCATAGAGAGATTGTGCAAGCATCATGGTTTTTTTTGAAGAAAAATGAAGTCTATTGCTCGCTGCCTGTTGCAACGTGGAGGTAGTAAACGGCGGATATGCATGTTTTTGCAGTTTTTTCTCGGTGTATTCGTCAACCAAAAAGGGAAGAGGACGAACTTGGTCTGCAATTTTCTTCGCATCTTCTCCGTTTTTTATCTCTATCTTTTCATTTTCTTTATGAGTCAGCTTCGCCTGAAATTGGGTGGTATCTTTTTGTAAAACCGCAGAGAGATTCCAATATTCTTCAGGTTTAAACGCGTCTATCTCGCGTTGCCTATCGACGATCAACCGTACCGCGACGCTCTGCACCCTCCCAGCCGAAAGACCGCGCCGTACTTTTCGCCATAACAAAGGAGATAGTTTGTATCCGACAAGCCTGTCAAGAACACGTCGCGCCTGCTGCGCGTCGACAAGTTTGTCGTTAATAAGACGCGGGTGTTCCAAAGACTGTGTCACTGCATCCTTGGTGATTTCGTGAAACACTATTCTGTGGATGGGAAATTTCTTTTCGTCAAGACCAAGTGCGTACAGAAGATGCCAAGCAATCGCCTCTCCTTCCCGATCAGGGTCAGTCGCAAGAAACACCTCAGAGGATGTCTTTACTTCTTTCTTGAGGCTAGTGACGACCTTTTTTTTATCCCGGGGAACCACGTACTCAGGCGTGAGCGTGTCTTCCTCCACCCCTAATGTGCTTTTCGGAAGGTCCCGAATATGTCCGAATGAACTGACAATCGTGTAGTGAGAGGGAAGAAAACGCGAAAGCGTCCGCGCTTTGGTCGGAGATTCGACAATAACCAATTTTTTATTTGCCATAGTTCATGAGACCTGTCTTTTTGGTCGCGTCATAAATCCGACCAACTCTTCAATGTTCTTAACATTATACTGATCTGTCAAATTGGTCAAGAAGAGATGAAACAACCGCGCGGTTGCAAGCGCATCAGGCAATGCACGATGGCGGGGCGTCACCATAATGCCGAAAAGATGCATCAGTTGATCAAGCCCGTGGCGCGGGAACGAAGGATAGAGTCTCCGCGAAAGCCTCAGTGTGTCAATGATCAAAGATCCGTTTTGGGCTTCATGGTCTTTCCAGGTATCAACACCACGAAGAACTGCTGCGTCAAACGGGGCATTATGTGCAACGTACACCGCGTCTTTGGCAAACGCCAAAAACTGCGCTATGACTTCGGTCGGTGTCGGTTTCTTTTGAAGCATTGACTGGGTAATCCCTGTAAGACGTGCGGTCTCCTTTGAAAGAGGGCATCCTGGATTTACTAACTGGGTAAAATGAGACTCTATTTTTCCCCAGGTGATGCGAACCGCTCCGATTTCAACAAGCCTATTTACCCCATCGAAATAGGTTGTTTCTGTATCAAAGACAACAAAAGGGGCTTCACGTAATGCGACGAGCGGACTCATTCTTTCCTCTTTTTCGTTGCTATAAACAAATTGCCCTTTCGGGAAATGATGCCTTCAAGTTCGAAAAGCGTGAGTTTTTGAGCCAGGACATCTTCCGGTAAGCCAGTTGCCTTTGCAATTTCATTAAACTGTATTCCGTTTCTTTCTGCAAGAATGGAAAGAAGTGTTGAATCTTTGTGAAACGTGTGTGTGCGCTCCCATCCAAATTCTTCAGCCACATCGATTCCGTTTTCAATCAGCTTTGCTCCATCTTTAATGAGAAGATGAGGAGCCTCGGAAAGTGGCGATGTTACAGGACCAGGTATTGCAAACACGTCTCGTCCGTAGGATGCTGCCCATCCGGCGGTTATTTGCGTTCCGCTTTTTCTCTCTCCTTCAACAACAACAACACCCTGGCTGAGTCCAGCAATAATTCTGTTTCGTACCGGGAAACTCTCGGGAGTAGGCTGTACGCCGAGAGGCCGCTCGGTCATGATACACCCTCCATGCCTGACAATCTCCTGGGCCAGGGTAAGATGAGTTGTGGGCGAAATATGATCAAGACCGGATGCGATCACAGCAATGGTTTTTCCTTCTTGGTTGAGTGTTTCAGTGTGGGCTACTCCATCTATCCCCAAGGCAAGTCCGGATATGATGCAGACGTCAAACGAAACAAGGTCACATACAAGACGCTGCGTCATCTCCTTCCCGTAGGGCGTCATCTTACGGGAACCCACGACTGAAATACATCTCTCCTGAAAAGGAATGTCTCCTTTGATAAAAAGACAAAAAGGAGGGTCAGGGATTTCTTTCAGCAGTTTGGGGTACGCTTTGTCAAGGAGTCTTATCACTCTTACTTCATGTTTGCCATATTGGTCTGTTTTCCTTTTTGTATCAAACTTTTCTCTTTCCTGTATAAGAAAAGTTGCGGTATCTTTCTCGCAGATGGAAGACAAGATAGATTGACGTTTCAAACTGAGCAATTTTTTTAGAGGAATTCTGGAGATAAGAACTTTCTTCTTCGCGTACGATAAGGGAAGTTCTGCGAGAAAAATAGATGAGAGATCTTCCTCTGTATAGGGCAGCATAAATTATATTCCTAACGGACTGTTTCTTTCATTTTTGCTCGAAAAAATGACGTCTCGTTTCACTCGGCTACCTTCCTGGCTCTTTCCGATCAAAGAAAGGACGCGTCGTTTCACTCCGCTACTTTTCTTCCGCTTTTCGCTCCAGAAAATAGTACTGCATGATCTCTTTTGCAATAGGTGCAGCAACGGAGGCTCCCTCTCCTCCTCCATACTGACCTTCGACAAGAACTGTTACGGCAACCTCCGGATTTTTATACGGAGCGTATGCTGTGAACCATGCATGCGTCCGGTTTTTCGGATCCCCGAATTCTGCAGTTCCTGTTTTTCCTGCAACTTCTATCGGAAATGTAAAAAACGGATATGCTGTTCCCCCAGGCTGGGCTGCCATACGCATTCCTTCCTGAATGACACGAAGCGTATCTACTGAGGCAACGTTTCGCGTCGTCTCGCGGGTGGTAAAGACTGACTCAACGCCCTCTGGAGAGCGGACTTTCCATACATTTTGTGGGGCGTAGAGTGTCCCGTTGTTTGCGACAACTGTTGTCATCATATTGATTTGAAGCGGCGTTGCAAGAACATCACCCTGGCCTATTGCCATCTGGTAGGTATTACCTAGAAACCATTTCTCTCCCTTAGTCACAATTTTCCATTCCTCGTCAGGAACAAGTCCCTGAGACTCCGTGGGGAGGTCTATGTTTGTTCCTTGTCCAAATCCGTACCGTACTGCCCAGTCGTGTAATTTCTTCACCCCGACGCCTGTTACGCCTCCGTATCCTCCGCCCACGGTATAAAAATAAATGTCCGAAGATTTCGCGATTGCCTCCCTCAAAGATACGTTCCCAAGTCCTTCGGGTTTCCAACCTCGATAGATATACGAACCAATAGAAATTGCTCCCTTATCTTCAATGACTGTTCTGGATGTCACTGCTTTTTCTTCTAGAGCAGCTGTTGCTGTCACAATCTTAAAGGTCGAGCCAGGAGGATACAGACCTGACGTCGCTCGGTTAAATAACGGTT
>DATEUZ010000063.1:0-18269 GCA_035282885.1 Patescibacteria group bacterium
TCAATTTTGACCCTTGCAGCCGGAACAACAGGGACGCCTTCTTCGGGCATTTTTCTTCTCGGTTTTTACTCCCTGGGACTAGCACTTCCTTTTTTGTTCCTTGGAATCGCCGTAGAGTACGTTCTCCCTTTTCTTGTTCGGGCGAAGAAATATATGATGCTTTTTTCAAGAGGCGTTGCGCTTCTTCTTGTTGTCCTGGGGATGTTATTTTTGACGAATACGTTCTCTTCCCTAATAGCATATTTCACTTTGCTGCAATGAGATACTTTGCAGCAATGAAACACTTTGTTGCAATGATACAATGAAAGAAAGGAAATGATGTGTTATGCAAAAAGAAAAACTTCTCATCATCGGGTCTGGTCCTGCAGGTTTAACTGCTGCGCTCTATACAGGTCGAGCAGGACTATCTCCAAAGGTATTTGTGGGTCCAGAACTTGGAGGCCAGATTTCCCTTACCTGGACGGTCGAAAACTATCCTGGATTTCCAGATTCTATCTCGGGAGCGGAGCTTGTTGACAGGCTAGCAAAGCAGGCGAAACGGTGGGGCGCAACGCTTGTGACTGACGTGGTGAAGGAAGTTGATTTTATCCACAGGCCTTTTCGGATAAGAACGACAAAAGAAGAATACCATACCGGTGCGGTTATCGTGACAACCGGGGCTACACCGAAGAAGTTACACGTTCCCGGAGAGACGGAATTTACAGGGAAGGGTGTCTCGTATTGTGCAACCTGCGACGGGCCGTTATTCCGCGAGAAGGATGTTGTGGTTGTTGGCGGAGGGGACACTGCAATTGAAGAGGCACTTTTTTTAACCAAGTTCTGCAAGAAAATTTTTCTTGCGCACCGTCGCGACTCCCTGAAAGCGACGCCGGTATTACAAGAGCTCGCAAAAAAGAATGAAAAGATTCAGTTTTTATGGAATACAGAGATCAAAGAGATTCAGGGAAAGGATACTCTTGAAAAAGTGAAGATCTGGAATAGTAAGACACAGATTGAGGATGAGATTTCTGTACACGGCGTCTTTGTTTTTATCGGTCAAACTCCGAACACGAGTCTTTTTGAAGGAAAGCTTGCCATGACCAAAAGCGGTCATATCATTGTCGATGAACGGAAACACACAGATATTGACGGTGTGTTTGCCGCAGGAGAGTGCGAAGACAGCTATTTTAAACAGATCGCAACTGCTGTCGGAGATGGATGCCGCGCTGGTATGGAAGCCGAGCGTTTTCTCTCAAAATTGTCCGAACAAGATATCAAAGAGCGCCGATAAGACCCATGGCAGGATATCAATTCAGAAAGGCTGCGGTCGGTGGAACATTTGACAGGTTTCACAGAGGTCACGAAGCACTTCTTGCTACAGCATTTTCACTTTCTTCTTTTGTCTTCATAGGTGTGACGACAAAAAACTTGCATCATGGAAAAGTTCTTTCTGATCTGATCGAGCCCTATGCCACACGGGTAAGATGCGTACAAGAGTTTCTTACCAAGTACGGATACGAGAAACGCTCCCACATTATTCCGTTAGATCATCCGTTTGGCATTTTGCGAGATGACCCATCTGTTGAATGCGTCGTGGTGACCCGGGAGACCAGAAAGAAAGCAGAAGAAGCAAAAAAACTTCTGCCACACAAGAAGTTACACATCATTACTGCGCCGTTCATCTGTTCATCTTCTGGAACACATCTTTCTTCAACAATGATACGAAGAGGGGAAATGGATAGAGAAGGGAATGTGTACACCTGTACGCCGAAGGAAATTCCTCTGATGCTTCTTCCCCGGCTTCGAAAACCATTCGGCTCGCTTTCTCTTGGACAAGAGGATGATCTTTCGATTGCTGCGACTAAGATACAAAAAAAGATTGCGAGAGAGAAACCTTTCTGTGTCATTACCGTAGGAGATGTCACAACGTATTCGCTTGTGGGAAAGAGGATTCCTATCGATATTGCGGTATGCGACGGCAAGGTCAAAAGGAAAAAAGATGAGACGAGTCTCAAACTTTTCTCATCAAAAAAGAGGCGCGTTTTTGAGGCTGTAAACCCAAAGAGGAGCATTTCACCAGAACTCATGTCTGGAGTACGAAAGAGCCTGGATGCATTTCTTGAACACAAAGAAAGGGTACTTCTTCATGTGTACGGAGAAGAGGATCTCAGCGTTTTGCCTTTTGGTCTTTTCGCACCACTTTCTAGTATGATTATATATGGACAGCCGGGAAAGGGATTAGTTTCTTTTGTTGTCACAGAAGGAAGAAAGAGAAAAATACAAAACATTCTTGCAGTATGTCAGGAACTTAAAGAAAACAGAAAATGAATGTCGGTATGAAAATACTTCTCTCGTTATCTTTTTTTTGTGTCCTCCTTTTTCTTTTTTGGATGTTTTTGTCATTTCGGAAACCTGAAAAGAAAGAGATGAAAATTGGCGGGAACAAGCTTTTTGTTGAAGTTGCCCAGACGTCTGTACAACAGACAAAAGGACTTTCCGGGAGGATGTCTCTCGGTGAAGACGAGGGGATGGTTTTTGTCTATCCGTTTCCTCAACAGCCCACATTTTGGATGTATGGCATGAGGTTTCCGATAGACATCCTTTGGGTAAGAGATCAATCGATTATTGGAATAGAAAAGAATGTTTCTCCCGAGTTCGGTACTCCAGTACTTGAGTTACAGCGATACAAAGCTCCGTCTGCAATTACCGCGGTGATCGAAGTACAGGCAGGTTGGTCTGAGAAACACAAGATTACTCAAGGATCAGACGTAGAATACTGGGGAGAATGATTCTTTTATGATTTGTTCTTTGTCGGAGGAGTCATTCCGAAATGAGCCTTCACCGCAGCTGAACTAAACCAGAAAAAAGTAAAAAAGACCGAGATGGCGAGTGATGTCAGATGTTGTGTCACGATACCCCATAGAAAGATTAACCCGAAGAAGAGATACTGCAATTTATAAAACTGTTTTCTTTTTTGCCACACACAGATAAGCATGAAACTTCCATAAAGGGCAACGATCGTTGAAAGGAGAAAAAGAAGAAAGAAAGGAAGAAGTAGAGAAGCAGTCCCACTTTGGATCGTCCCAAGAAGAAAATAGACGGCAAAAAGAAGATGTTGCAAAATGACAAGGACCATAAGAAAGAGGAAAAAATAAAAAAGGACAGGTGTGTGTTTTTTCGCCTTCATTCTTTATGCCCCTTCTTCGTACAGGACGTCTGCGAGGAGTTCTCTCGCTTTTTCTGGATTACTTGTTGAGAGGCCGATGATTGTAAGGTTTGCTTTTTTATTGATAATGTGCGTACTCACAAGGTGGATGTGTGCCTCACTTAATCTTCGGGTTATTTCAGCAAGTGTCCCGGGCTTATTCGGTAATGCAATAAAAAGAGACTCAGATTCAGATACCTCAAAGCCTTTATCTTCAAGAAGTTTTTTTGCTTCTTTTACTTTGTTGACGTGAAGGGTAATAATTGCCTGCACTTCTGTTCCGTGTGCGGCGATATTCTCGATGTTGATATTCGCGTCTGCGAGAAGCTGAGCGATTTTTGCGAGGATCCCGATTTTATTATCAGTCACGATTGTGAGTTCTTTCATAGGCTGAACCTTTCTTGTGCCAGATGCTATTATACTATAAGAATGAAGCTCATCGATGAAAGAGAAATATACAGCGTATCTGAAGTGGGGGAAATCCTCGGCGAGGTTGTTTTGGGACTTCCCGTTTTTTGGATAGAAGGAGAAGTATCTGATCTCAGACCACGCAAGACTCAACATGGCGATCTGTATGGACGGTTTGAACTGAAAGATGAAGGAGCAGCGCTTCCTTGTGTGTTATGGCCAGATGAATACAGGATGTGTAAGGATCAGGTAGAAGATGGGAAACGAATCATTGCGAAAGGAAAGTTTGACTTTTACGCAAAACGAGGAAGCATGACGTTTGTCGTTCAGGAAGTTCAGGTGTTTGGTGAAGGAGAACTCCTTGCGTATATCGAGAAACTCAAAAGAAAGCTGGAAAGAGAAGGGCTTTTCGATCTCAAGAGAAAAAGAGTATTGCCTCGGTTTCCGTCCGTTATCGGTCTTATTACGTCTGAAGAAAGCGACGCATATCACGATTTCATTCGTTTTGTGAGTGAACGGTATCCGTTCGTGACGATTCTTTTTGCCCCATCACGCGTGCAGGGTGTAGGTGCGGCAAAGGAGATGATGTATCAACTTAAAAGGTTGAATAAAGAAAAGGTTGATTTTATCGTACTAACGCGTGGTGGTGGTTCTTTGGAAGACTTAATGGAGTTTAATGACGAAGGGTTGGCGTATGCGATAGCTGGCTCACGTGTGCCAGTCGTATCGGCAGTAGGACATGAAGCAGACGTCACGATTGCTGATTTTGTAGCAGACCTACGAGCTGCGACTCCAACAGATGCAGGGAAAATCGTTGTACCGGATAGAAAAGAGTTGGAAAACACGATACAGATTTCACTACGCCGCGCGACAATTCGTTTAGAAGACCTTGTCCAAAAAGAGAAGCTTCTCCTCGAAAATACTATTCTTCAGTCAACGAAAAAGTTGAATTCGCTCGTTCCTTTGATGGGAGATGTTCTGGAAGGACTTGTGAAGCGGATGACCGTGGCAAGTTTGGGAGCGATACGGGGTGAAACAACACGCCTCTCTTTCCTCGGGAAACAGCTTGCGCAGTCTTTTTTGTTGTACATTTCGCAGAAGAAGCAAAAACTACATCTGTTAGGAAAAACAGTTGAAGCAGTAAGTCCGAAACAGACACTTCGTCGCGGATATGCAGTCGTTTCGACAGATCGTTTTCGGGTTGTAACATCAAGCACACAGGTAGCTATTGGCGAAAAGGTTGACATGACGTTATATAAAGGAAAGGTGACATCAATTGTTCACACAAAGGAGGAAGCATGAGTCAGCCACTTACCTTTGAGGAAGCCCTGACGAAACTGGAGCAGATCACGGGTCAGATAGAGAAGGGAGACATCGGCATAGATGAGGCTATTTCATCTTATGAGAAGGCGATTTCCCTGTACCAAGTGTGCAGAGAAAAGTTATCCAAAGCAGAGATAAGAATAAAGAAATTGACGTCTCAGATGAAAGAACAAAAAAGTACTGAAGTTTCCCTTGATGAAGAAGAGGACAAGGGTCAGAAACCTATGCCCTTCTAACTGCATGGAAAAAGAAACGTTTCGAAATCTGGTTGAAGACGCCGTCACGACACTTCCTTCAGAGTTTCAAAAAAAAATGGAAAACGTTGCGATTCTTGTGGAAGATGAGCCAGGACAAGACCTTCGAAAGACGCTTCATCTTCAGAAGGGTTCACTTCTCTTTGGTCTCTACCAAGGAGTGCCGAAGATTCGCAGAGGAAGTGGGTATTCTTTTGTTGTACCAGACACGATTACTTTATTTCAGAAATCGATAGAGTCTGTTGCAACATCATTTGATGAGGTTAGGAAACAAATCCGTCAGACACTTCTTCACGAAGTCGGTCATCATTTCGGAATGAGCGAGGGTGACATTCGGCGGGCTGTAAGGAAAGAAAAGCGCACTTAGACGGCTTTCGGAGTTTTTTCTTCCGTGCTTTCGTCATCTTCCCTTATTTTTTTAAGTACAGCTTGTTCAACTGGTTGGAATTTTCTTTGGAGGCCCTTTGCTTCTTTTGCTTTTAAAGCAACTTGAGCAATAGACTCAATAGCAATAACACCCAGGAAGGCTCCAGTTCCATATTCTAATTTTTCTCTCGTAGATGGAGGTAAGATTTTAAGTGTTCTAAGACGTACAGGTTGAGGTGACGCGTAGAGAGAGCGATCTATTTGTGCATAACTGGCTGAAACAAAAAGAAGAACACCCAAGCCAGCAGCTACGCTACCTTTAGCCAGGTTCCACGTAATAGAAGCGTTTGCCTCATCCTTTTGGGTGCTGAGGCGGTCATATTTTTCGAGAGTCTTTTGGTATGAGAGTTCACTAGTACGTTCAGTATTCATAGAGGGTATTATATACTATAGGATTATAAAATGCAAGTTAGAAAAGGTTCTTGGAAGCTCGTTGATAGTTAAAGGCTCCAACCTCAACCTGGTATGAGGCTGCGCCTTTCGCAAGAAGCGATGTAATTTTAGGCATCTTGTCCTCTGTTGGAAGAACTCCTTTACGGTGATGCTCAGCCAGGAAGTAGAGCGCAGAGATGATGTGGTAATTGGCACCCAACATGTTTCGTGTGTTTCCTTGCTCATGCACCCTTGCATCTTCAATATAGCGTAAAATCCCCTCGAAAAACGAATGAAGGTAGGTTGGATCCGTTATTGTTTCGTCTGCAGTAAGTGAGGCTGGAAGTGTCCGTTCCGCCTGTGTGATCGATCTTCGTTCCATCACATCAGGACTTGCATGATTTTTTAGTCTGGCCATCAAACTGCGCCATGTTGTGTAGTGATCCTTTTCAAACTGTGTTGGAGAGGTTCCTTCTTTGGCGTCCCACCCCAAAAGCCTGAGTCCTAAAGCGAGGGGTTCCGAGACATGGAATTTAAGGAGATCATTGAACTTTGAGGTAAGTTTATACGGAAACGCAAATGTATAAAGTAAGGGTTCCGTCATTTTGCTATAAGCTGTTGCTCTTAGTGTTGGATTCGCCATTTCATACCGTGGAGAGGAAAAATGTCTACCTAACACATCGAGACATGCGGCCACTTGATATCTGTCTTTTGGTATAAAGGGTTTGTTGGGATGGAGAAACGGACGGAGTTCTTCTTTCCAAGTGCGAATTTCAGAAAATATTATCACCGGTTCATTTTGAAAAGTCTTTTGTTCTTGTGTCTTTTCGCTCATTCTTATAGGCCCAAAGCAGTATATCACATCTTTTTGTCATGTCAATTAGGGCTTGAAAAAAAGGTTTTTTCTCTTTATGCTTAACAGACTCCAAAATGAAAGGACGTCTCTATGAAAAGGCCCATCAAAGTTCTGAGTGGTCGTATTGTCTATCAAAATCCCTGGATGAGGGTGAGGGAGGACATCGTTCAGTTTGCGAATGGGAAAAAGGGTGTATATGGTCTTGTGGAAAAAGATGATTTTTCTCTTATTATTCCGTTTGACGGGAAAAAGTTTTATCTGGTTGATCAGTATCGTCATGCGACAAAAAAGAGAATGCTTGAATTCCCTTCAGGGAACCAAACTGCGAGTGAGCATAAGATGGTTCAGTCCGCGAAACGGGAACTGAAAGAAGAAACGGGATTCTCGGCGACTTCATGGGAGTATATTGGAAAAATATGGCTTGCGCCAGGTCATCATACACAGGCTGCGCATATTTTTCTTGCACAGTCGCTTCAAAAAGGAAGGAATCATCTTGACGAAGAAGAGGAAGACCTGAAAGTGAGGGCATACACGAGGGAAAAGCTGTATGATTTGATCCGAACAGGGAAACTCTCAGACGGACCCGCGGTTGCAGCGCTTCATCTTCTTCATGTTAAGCACCCTCACCTTTTCTGAGTAAGAAGCTGAGAGAGTGAGTTGCGCTTTTTCTTCTTACTCTTTTTAAAGAAGTCTTTGACGTAACTGACAAGCTCATATGGAGGGACCCGATTTTTCATCAAATAATCGGTAGCACCGATTTTGAGGGCTTCGTGGATAACAGTTTCTTGTCCGAGATTCGTTAAGAGAATAACGGGAATATGTTGGGTACTAGTATCGGATTTCAATTTCTTAAGAACGTCGATACCATTCATCCTCGGAAGCATGACATCAAGGAGGATAAGCGTGGGATTTGTCTTTGCCATCCTCAATCCTTTTTCTCCGTCCAGTGCCGTATGAACAAGAAATCCGCCTTTTTTCACTAAAACTCGCTGATACAGTTCACTAACGAAATGGTCGTCCTCAATAAGAAGAATAGTGTTAATCATTGTTGGCTATGGGGAGTGCAAAGCTGAACGTCGACCCTTTTCCTTCCTCTGACTGAACCCAAATTCTTCCGTGATGCATCTCAATAATTGCCTTGGAGATATAAAGCCCCAGGCCGGTCCCTTTCGAGCCTTGCTCAAGGACTCCCGTGACTCTGAAAAACTTGGTAAAAAGCCGGGGAAGCGCTTCCTTTGGAATGCCGATCCCGCTGTCACTGATATGGGTAATAATTTCGTATGGATTCGTATCGATCTTAACAGTCACTTTTCCTCCCGGATTGGTGTAGCTTATTGCGTTAGAAAGAAGGTTGT
Source organism: Patescibacteria group bacterium (assembly GCA_035282885.1). Classification (GTDB taxonomy): domain Bacteria; phylum Patescibacteriota; class Microgenomatia; order DATDVM01; family DATDVM01; genus DATDVM01. The sequence continues at coordinate 8,179 of DATEUZ010000063.1, forward strand.
GGAGGACTTCGAGAATACGGAGTTTATCCGCACGTACTTTCGGAATAGGACCTTGCGGCTCAAAGAACGTCAGCTCTAAATGTTTATCTTCTGTGCGGTTCGTAAGGTCACTTATCGTTTTCTTTACCGTTGAGATCCAGTCTGTTGGCAGGAGACTTAATGTTAATGATCCTCGTTCTATCTGGGAAACGTTGAGAAGGTTTTCAACAAGAGCAGACAGTTGTTGTGCGGCGATAATGACGCGGTTGAGTAATGTTTTTTGATCTTTCGTTAACTTTTTTTTATTCTCTTCCATAAAAACAGACATATACCCTGAGATGATTGTGAGTGGGGTTCTGAGCTCATGGGCAGCCATTGAGACAAAATCAAGCTTCATTTCCTCCAGTTGTCTTTCTTGTGAGACATCATGGAGCGTAATGATCCATCCTGTTTCTTCTGGACCTTCAAACGTCACCGGAGAACCGAGTAACGAAAGATATACGTTTCCTTTGTGTGGTGTTTGGATCAGGACTTCACTATGTCGTTTATCTTCTTCTTTTTGTTCACGCTGATTTTTATATTCGAGAATGGAAACCCTCTTTCCGCTTCTTGTAAATTGAAGAACTTCATCTGCGTGTCTCCCAATAACGTCTTTCGAAGAAAGGCCGGTAATAGACTCTGCTGCTTTATTGAAAAGGAGTATCTTGTAGCGAGTATCGACAGCAAACACACCGTCTGTTAACGATTGTAACAGCGTTTCTCTTTGTTCTTTCTCTCTTGTGAGTCCTGCCGACAACTGTTCTTCTGTCCTGAGGGCATGTTCTAATTTATCGATCGTGACCTTGAGTCTTTGAGCCATCATATTAAATGAGTTTGAAAGTTCTTCGATTTCGTCACCTGTATGAATGTGAGCGTGCGTATCAAATTGCCCCTGCTTGAATTGGTCAGCCGCATGTTCGAGCACTCTGATCGGTCTGGTGAAGCTTTCGCTTAAGAACAAAGAAACGAGGAGAAGAAGGAGAAACGACCCTAAGAGGGTTGTGTAAAACAAATTTTGCAGGGTATTCAGTTGAGCAAATGCCTGTGTTGTTGGTTGCTCGACGAGAACCGCCCATCCGACCTTGGGGATGCGTACTCCATTTGAAAAGACCTGAATACCATCTTCATTGGTGTATAAAAACTCTTCAGCTGAAAGAGATTCCTGGGTTCCTTGAAGGAGAGAAGAAACGATCTTTCTATCAGAAAAATTTGGTGCTCGTAAAACCAATTCGAGGCTTGGATGGGCAATGACCCTTCCTTCATCATCGACAATATATGCGAACCCAGTCTCTCCAATTTTCACTTGGGCGATGAGATCCCAGAGTCTTCCGAGCGTAATCTGCCCTTTTACCACAGCAATTACTTTTCCCTGTGTTGAAAAGATTGGTGAGAACATATCGATCTGTGGGATTGATGTGGCTTCGGCAAAATACACTTTCGAAATGCCTGTACTTCCTGATAAGGCTTGTTGAAATGGACTGGTCGGGATTTCAAATTCGAGCTTATCTAATGGTGTTTGACCAAAACGATCGACTTTAATGAGTTCTCTTCCACTTAAAGAAAGGACAGTGATTTTCTTAAAAAATTCGTTCTGCTGCAACACATACGAAATAATTAAGTTGACATGTGCATAGTCCGACTGGTTTTCTTCTCGGAAGCTTGTGGCGATACCAAGAAGGTCCATCTCGTTTTTCGTGAGAAATGCGTCGATTTCTGCAGCTGCATTTTGAGCTTTTTCCAGATGGAGTTTGCTGGTTTGGGTTTTGAGAGAGTTTTCTGTCACTCGAAAACTTAGTGCCTGAATGAAGTATGAAACAAGAAGAACGAGCGTAAAACTAAGGAGGAGTTTGTTCCGGATGCTGAGCTTCATTCATTCTAACCATTTTTGCTTCAGAAATACTTCAACCCCTCGCTGCCTGAGAAGGTTTAGGACTTCATTGACGCTTTGTACAAGATCCGTTTCTCCTTTTCGAAAAACAACACCATAGAACTCTGAGGTAAATGGATCACTGGCAATCTTTAAGTCTTTGTACTCATCAATTGTACCCTTGGCATTGGTCAAATCAGTAAAGATTGCATCTGCCTTACCTGTAAGCAGTGCCTCTGTTGCATCATCGAAATTTTCGTACAACAGAACCAAATCGGAGTCGGTATAGATAAGTGCCTGTTCTTCGTTTGTCGTTCCTTTTTGCACCGCTATCTTTTTCCCCTTCAGGTCAGCGGTGGAAGAAATAGACGAATTGTCTTTTTTGGTCACGATAACTTGGCCGGCATTAATATACGGTTGAGAGAAATCGTACGTCTGTTTTCGTTCGTCTGTAATCGTGACCGATGAAATGACCACATCAACCTCATTCCGAAGAAGTGCAGAGGTGGTCGACGTGATGGGAGGATCCATCCCAAGTTCACTCCAGGGAATATTTTTAAACTCTGCATCAACACCCAGTTCTTCCGCGATTTTGTTTCCAAGATCGATATCGTATCCTTTGAGTTCCCCTGTTGTGTCGTCAGTAAATTCCATAGGAGCATAGGTTGCATCTGTCCCGATAACGATTTTTCCTGAAGCGAGAATTCTATCCACATGAGGGTGGGATTCTTTTTCTTCCGTGGGTTCTCTTCCCTGAGGAGAAAGAAAGATATATCCTACTGTCCCGAGGACAACGAGGAGAAGAAAGAGACTGAAGAAGATTGCAGGATGGGAAAGTGAAAGAGCACGAGAGGTTTTTTGTACAGGCAACTCTTCCTGGGCAGGAGACATGAAACCCTCCTTTAGGTATTTCCTCTTCCAGTATAGAGTCAAGAAACTCATGTCGTCAAGTAAATTCGCAGTATTGTGTATAATTATTCTGTTTTTGATTCAGAGTAAAAAAATGGGAAAAAAAGACTGGTTTCTTCATCTTGTTGCTGATTATGGCGTAGGCGATCCTGCTTTTGGAGAAGTGGTGCATAAAATTCGGACTCTTGATAGTCTTGTAGAGGTGTATCCGACATCAGTCCCTCCGTTTAGTACGCTTGCCACAGGATTTTGGATTGCCCAATACGCGTTGCAGAATCCATCCCCCTCACTTTCTGTCTTCTCAAATACTGCTCCAAGAACTCTCATAGGGAAGAGACACGGAAATGAAGGAGAAGTATTTCTTTTTGCTACCTTACGGAATGGCGTTCCTGTGTTTGCTGTACATGCAGGATACGCTTTTTCTTTTATAAAAGAGGATATTGTGTCGCTTCACGAAGTCAGAGTACCGAACAAGGGTTCACAATTCCGATCTCGAGACTATTTCCCGGAAGCAGTTATTGGTATTTTACATGGCGAAAAAACATATGTCGGGCAAAACTATGAGATTGGTGCTATCCCAGATATCCCTCCCAAAAGGATAGCGTTTGTCGACGGATATGGAAATATAAAGACCACAGTTCGTACATCGGATCAACACATCCCTTTCGGATTTTCTTTAAAGGTTTCAATTGGCCGAAAAGTCAAACAAGCTCGTGTCGTTCACGGTATTTTCGAGGTTGAGAAAGGTCAACTCGCGTTTGCTCCCGGGTCTTCGGGTCGCGATGATCGATTCTGGGAGATTTCTTTACGGGGTGGAAGTGCCTGGGAGTTTTTTGGAAAACCTCCGATCGAAAGCGATATAGCATATAAAGAAATGAAAGGGTGATATGGTCACAAAATTCTCTATTCCGATTATTCTCGGAACTGCGCGTAAAAAACGACGTTCAAAAAATGTTGCTTTATTTGTGCAGAAAGAAGCGGAATCGTACGGATTTTCCTCACCTCTTGTTGATGTGGCTGATTTCTTACTTAAGAGAACAATCCCACCCTCAGAATACTCAAAAGACCAGCGTATTCAAAAATGGAAGAATGTTGTTACACAAGCAGATGGATTTATTTTTGTCGTTCCTGAGTATAACCATGGATATCCAGGAGAACTCAAGATTCTTCTTGACAGTTTGTATGAAGAGTATAAAAGAAAACCTGTTGCCTTATGCGGTGTTTCTGACGGACCGTACGGTGGAACGCGCATGATTGAAAGTTTAAAACTCGTTTTTTCAACCTTTGGTGCTGTTGTGATTCAAAAAGTTCTTTATGTTCCATTTGTAGGTCGCGTGTTTGATGTGAAGGGTAAGCTTCTTGATGAGGTGTATAGAAAACGACTTCATGCGCTTCTGGGAGAACTTTTTTGGTATGCTACTATACTTTCAAAAGAAAGAAAGATGTCTCACAAGAAATCTTTATGACAGGAACCCAAGGAAAGCCTTTTACCGTCGATGCACTCGTTCCCTGTTTCAACGAAGAAGGAAGAGTCGGCAGTGTTCTTAGGACTGTGATCCACACAAAGGTATTCGCGCGGATTATTGTTGTCGATGATGGCAGTACAGACGGGTCTTTTGAGGAGATACAGCAGTTTCCCAAGGTTACCCTTATTCGACTTCCTACAAACCAGGGAAAAGGCGCTGCAGTAAAAGCTGGACTTGAACACGTGGCATCTTCTGCAGTCTTTTTATGCGACGCCGATCTTCACGGGCTCACAGAAAAACATATCCTACACATGGTTGGAGAATACAAGAAGCATCCAAAATGCATGGTCGTCGGTATCCGGGAAAAAATGCCCCTTCCTGGCCTTCACTGGCTTAGGACTCACCTCCTTCCGCTCATTGCCGGAGAGAGAGTACTTTCTACTGATGACTTACGAAACGTACTTTCCCATCCACTTTCTTCTGAATACGGACTTGAGCCGTATATGAACCATTACTTCGTTTCTTCGAAGAAACCGATCATAAAAGTTCTTCTCAAGGGTGTAAACGATATCCCGAAATGGGAGAAAAAGTCTTATGGACTGAAGAGCCATCTTCAGGAAGGAATTAATATCGTCACAAAATATCTGACTTTGTATACACAAGAAATTCCGAAGGAGATCTATAATGGAGTAAGATCCTTCATCTTTCCTACATTCGGTATTGATCCTACCAAATATCCATCAAATACGACGCAGGTTTTCGATATACCGATCCATTATGTCAAAGTAGGAAAAGGGCCGATACTTGTGTTTATTCATGGGTGGGCGAATAATTGGGAAGGGTGGGGGCCAGTTATTCCTTATCTTGAGGATGACTTTACCTTGTATCTTCTTGATCTTCCTGGATTTGGCGATTCCGGAGATTTGGCTGAGTACTCCATCGAAAAGGCAGCAGCGTACGTTGAACAATTTATACAGACTCTTCCGTCAAAACCCGTTGGAGTGATTGGTCTCTCGATGGGGAGTCTCGTCGTTGCTGAGCTCGGAAGAAACAATCCGAAGATCACCGATAGCGTTATACTATCAGGACCAATCATAAAAGATCATAATCTGCAAATGATATCCCAGACGCTCAAATATTCTCTGTGGTTTATTCGTCATATCGAGTTGAGTGAAATCGCTTTAAAAAAGATTATCGAAACACGTGTTGCCGCGTATGCGATGTCGAAGTATATGAATATGTATCGGTTTAATCGATTTCTTGTCGACACATACGGAATGATAGGGAAAAAGAAAATGAGAAGGCAAGCGTTTACCCAAATGGGTATTTCCAGTGCCTCATATAATTTGAATACAGTTCTCGAGAAGTACGACCTACCGGCATTGCTCCTGTACGGGAAGGAGGATAAAATCTCCTCTCCGCTTTTTGCAAAGAAAACATTACTTCCGCAAAATGCACATTTGCAATGTATTGAGATAGAGGAAGCAGGCCACGTCGCACCCCTTGAACAACCCCAAAAGGTCGCGGTGGCGATTCGCCAGTTTATCGGTGATATGATTGAAGAAAGAGGTTCTACAAATAAAAAGTATGAGTGAAGAAAATAAAGTAGACACTCGAGAGACGCGTGACCCTTTTTCAGAAAAGGGAGAAAAGAAAGACACCTATCATTTTGGCTGCCAGAAAGCGATTGATACCGCACTCCGACATAAGAATAAAAACGAGAGAGAAACCTCTGTTCGCGAAATCATAGGCGATTTCCAGCATGTGATCGTCGCTGATTTTGACCAAACGTTTGTTCCCAAAGACGTGGCTCTTCGTTTAGTGTGGGATTCTACGGGAATTGAAGATTTTCGATGGTTACATTTTCTTCAATATACGAAGAAGGGAGTTGAGTTTGTAAAGAAAGGGATATCGACTGTGAACGAACTAAGGTGGAGAGGATGGAAACTTGGTGCAAGCGGGGATGTAAAACTTTTGATGCATGCAGTGTTCGGTGGAAAGAGAGAAGAAGAAGCTTTTTCACTTCTCGATAAGACAGCCCAACATCTCAGTCTTAATACCCAGATGATCGAATTCTGTGACGCATACAGAAACTACACAAACACACCTGAAGTGAATATGTTTATTCTGACACGAGATCTTTCTTATCTTGCAGGAAAGACTGTGGAGAAACATAGCGAGTTTCTTGTAGGCCATGGAATTCGTGTCAGGGGAGTGATCGGAAACAAATTGGAATTTCGTCGGGGTGGGGAGTTTGAACGATTGGAAGAGGTACAAGTCACAACAGAGAGTAAAAGTAAGATGATTCCAATTGGTGACATTTGTCTCATTGACACACAGGAAGAGGAACAGTTACAGGATCACAATATATTGAATATTCGAAGCACTAACCACGATTATTTCCAGATTGTCAGAACACTTGTGGATAAAAGAAGGGATATGAAGTTTGATCACCTCTTGGAGCAAGAAGAAAAGTTGCTTTCGGTAGAAGAAGAGGAATTACTTCAAACAGAAAACCATTTAGAATCTCTCTTTCGGGGTTCATCCATAACGTCGGAAGTCGGGATCCGAGAAAAGACACGTCTCTACGAAGAATTTCTGATAAAAAGAAGAAAGACATCGACGCGCAAAGCTACCCTGTCTGGACTGAGAAAGAAACTCCACGAATCTCTTGAACAACTCACCATCTCTATGAAGGGAACATATCATACATTATCCGAAGACATCGTTCATACATTTCTTAGATATATCCGGAGGAGGCTGAAGTGAGACGGTTTCAAAGGAAGGCTGACAAAAAATCTGAACAACGTACGTTTCAAAAGATAAAACAAGAACTGCAGCGCTTGGACAGAATAGAAAAACGACTTGCGGAAGTCGAGAAACTATTAACGGAGTCGATCGAAGAAGTAGAACGGGAACTGACGAAAAGAAAGTAGGGTTGACTGTTTCCGGTTAGTTCCCAAGGTACTGTACCTCTTCCTCAAGAAGAATCCCATATCTAGAAAAAACAGTTTCTTTCACGATGGTCGCCAAATCGAGAATGTCTTGTGCTCTTGCGTTTTTGTAGTTGATGAGAAAGTTTGCGTGTTTTTCGGATACCTTCGCACCACCTTTTTGCATGCCTTTGAGACCACAAGACTCGATCAAAAATCCCGCAGGAACTTTCCTGTAGTTTTTTGCAAGATGTCCGACTGGTGAGGATAGAAGTTCTTTTTGGATTTTTCTCGGAATACTCCCGAAGAGAATATTTTTAAAATATGAACCGCAGGTAGGATAGGCGGTCGCGTGTTTCTTTTTACGGAATTGAAGCGTTTCTTTCATCTGGTGTATGAGGTCCTTTGGATCTTTTTCTTGTAACTGAAAAGAGGTAGAAACAATAAGATATCGTTTCGATTTGAAAAGAGAATGGCGATACGTGAATGCACAGTCTTTGTGTTTGAGAGAGGTTAGTGCGCCATCTTTTGTGTCATATGCAAGAACCGACAAAAGCGCGTCTTTCACCTCGCCGCCAAAAGCGCCTGCATTTCCATACACTGCACCACCAACGGTTCCCGGGATTCCAACGCCCCATTCTAAGCCGCTCCAGCCATCTTTACTTACGTTCTGGACAAGGAAGTTCCAGTCTGTGCCTGCATCCGCAAGAAGTGTGCCGGAATGTCCGTGTACCCGATAGAGGTTATTTTTCATCTGAATGACGAGCCCGTGAATCCCTGTATCTGGGACAAGGATATTCGTTCCCAAACCGATAACAGTAACGGATAGAGCGTTTCTTTGGGAAAAGGAGAGCGCATGCTCAATGTCCGCGGTACTTTCGACCTGAACAAAATACTCAGCTGGACCTCCGATCCGAAAGTTAGTAAGAGGCGCAAGGGGAACGTCTTTTCTGATAGGAAGTTTTGTCACAGGCGATATTGTACCATGTCGGTAACGCTTCTTGACAAAATGTACGATCCATAATATATTCATAGATTAGAATATTTGAATAGATATGTACCAAGAAGTTTTTTCACTACATGCTCGGCTATATAAAGCGATGGCTCATCGGAAACGCCTGGAGATCATTCATCTCCTTCGGAATCAGGAGTTAAACGTGACCGAGATGCAAACTATGCTTGGCCTGACTCAGTCGAATCTTTCCCAACACCTCCAGGTCTTAAGAGAAGCGGGAGTCGTCACAGCACGAAGAAACGGCGTCACGATGTACTATAAACTCACACATCCATCGTTCGTTCGTGCGTCCGATCTTTTGAGAGAAGTTTTGATCGCTCAACAAAAAGAACAACCTGATTTTTCAAAGGAGCTTCGTATGGATATGAAAGATTTGGTCCCTTTGGCTATAGATCCGGTGTGTGGGATGAGGGTAAGTCCAAAGACCGCTGGAGCATACCTGATGTATAAAAGTAGGAGATGGTACTTCTGTGCAACGGGGTGTAAAGAGAAATTTCAGAAACACCCGGATACCTATCTTGTAAAAGGAGTAAAACATGCTTGAGAAAAAGTATATCCTCGGGATTCTTCTTGCAACGGTTTTGATTATTGGAGGAAGTGTTCTCGTCACAGCAAAGACAGATGAGGGAACGACAAAGGATGAAGGAGGAAGGGTTGCAGTTGAGTCGATCTCACACGATTGGGGGGAGATCGGAATAGAAAGCGGGAAAGTAGAAAAAGTGTTTTCGTTAACAAATACAGGCGAGGGACCGCTTCGTGTATTGAATGTCTCAACTTCCTGTATGTGTACGACAGCGCAGCTTCTTTTGGGAGAGAAGGAATCCCCACTTTTTGGAATGCATACAAAAGATCCATTTGTGTTAGAGATTTCTCCACGACAGACTGCTTCCCTTAAGGTCGTTTTTGACCCGGCGTTTCATGGCCCAAGTGGCATCGGAGAGGTGACACGTCAAATTCACGTTGAGACGACAGATCCTGCTCAAAAGGACATAACTTTCGATTTAACAGCAAAAGTGACGCCGGGCACAACGAAGGGACAGTAAAAAGAGGAAGAATAAAAAGGGAGATGGGATGAATCTGATCAAAAAAGTGGTGCTTGGGTGTGTGATTTCCATTCCAGTTTTCGTTCTCTTGTGGTTTGTAGTTGATCGCTATAAAGAAGAAATCGTGTCGTTCCTCGGGGCAAAGAGGGTTTCTCTGCAGTCTGTTCAAAGTGAAGCTAGCGATGAAGGAGTAATCTCTACTCTTTCTGAACAAGTCATACCTAAAAAAGGTTATTTCTTGAACATTGACTGGAAGGATATTGGAACAAAGCTTGTCCAAATGGGAGCCATTGATATGAAGAAATATACGGATCGTTATAAAAATCCTTTAGAAAGAGAACTTTTTTCGTATCTGACGGAAAATAATAAAAAAGGACTGACGGTCACAAATGAAAACGCCTCTTTTTGGTTAAACACACTGTGGGCTTTGGGGCTCACGCAGGAATCTGATGTATTAGAAAAAGGAATTATGGGAACCACATATAAAGACAGAATTCAGACATTTGCCTCAACCGGAGGTTGGACACTCGGAATGAAGGATGCGGATGAGCTTTTTAGCTCAAAGGAGATCGTTCGATTAACGGTTGAACAGCAGGATCTTGTGTGGAAGATAGCAGATGGTATTTATCGGCCGTGTTGCGGAAATCCAACCTCATTTCCAGACTGTAACCACGGAATGGCAATGCTTGGGCTTCTTGAAATTATGGCAAGCCAAGGGTTTTCAAAAGATGAGATCTTTGATGCCGCGCTTGCATTTCAATCTTATTGGTTTCCACAAACTTATATAGAGGTGGCTTATTACCTTCAGGAAAAGGAACATCTGTCATGGAGTGATGTTGA
>DATEUZ010000064.1:0-6104 GCA_035282885.1 Patescibacteria group bacterium
GGAAAGAGTCTTGGGAGAGGATAACGTCGCTCAACTTATGAGAGAGAAGATTAATTGGAACACGGTTGCGAATAAAGACCAAATTAAAGCGATGTTTGACAGCCTTCGCGGGCCTCTTGATATCATGCATTAAGCGAGTGGGACTTTTTTTCCAATACAATCTCTGATATAATCTTCTACACAAGAGAATTTTCAGCCTTTATCAATGGTTTTATAGTAGTGCTAAATTCCCTTGTATTATTCAAAGAAAGGACGGACAATGAACAGTGGTAAAAACAAAGAAATCTACAGTTACCTCTTCACGGTCATCTAAAAAGGACGCACCCAAAGCACTCCGAACGATGGAGGAGCTTCTCTCACAATCCGGATACAATCTAAAAATCGCAAAAAAGGGAGAAATCGTCGAGGGTCTCGTGACGAGTATTACCCGTCAGGAGGTTCTTGTCGACATCGGGACGAAAACCGAGGGAGTTGTTACTGGGAAAGAACTCTACTTTGTTTCCGATTTTGTCTCCAAACTTGCCGTCGGCGATACGGTCTTTGCCTATGTCATAAGTACGGAAAATGACAGCGGACAGTTGACATTATCCCTTCGCAGGGCTGCGGGAGAGAAGCGCTGGCAGAAACTCGAAAAAGCCCTGGAAGAGAAAAAGATTGTTGAAGTCAAAGGAGTTGAGACAAATCGTGGCGGACTCATCGTTGATGTTGACGGTATCCGCGGGTTTGTCCCCTCATCCCAGCTTGATATTTCGCATCTTGGGAAAGCTGATAAATTGATTGGCGAGACTCTGAAAGTAAAAGTGATTGAAGTGAACAGGAAGACTAACAGGCTTATTCTTTCAGAAAAAGAAGCAGCGGATGAAGAAACGCGTGGGAAGCGGGAGAAACTTCTCAAAACGATTCAATCAGGCGATGAATTGAGTGGTATTGTCTCAGGAGTCATGCATTTCGGTGTATTCGTCAACATGGACGGAGTCGAAGGACTTGTTCATATTTCAGAGATTGCCTGGGAGAAAGTAGATGATCCCGGACGGCATTACAGGGCTGGCGATAAAGTGAAGGTCAAAGTCCTGGAGATTGACTATGAAGGCGGGAAGTTGAACCTTTCTATTAAGAGGCTCACTCCTGACCCGTGGCAGGAAATTGCCAAAGGATATGAGGAAAGCCAGGAAATTAAGGGAACAGTGACCCGTATGACTGATTTCGGCGCATTTGTGCGTCTTGGGCCGGGCATTGACGGTTTGGTCCATATCAGTAAGATTCCTCCGGAAGAAAAAGTCGATGTTGGCGATCAGGTGACCTGTGTGATCGAGTCAATCGATACCGAAAATCGACGGATTGCGCTTGCACTTTTGCCAACAAAGACACCCACGTTATATAAATAGTGTATGGGAACAAAAAGGTCCTCCTTCGTTTGCCAAGCCTGCGGAGCATCACAAGCACGGTGGTACGGTCGTTGTCCTTCTTGCGGTGAGTGGAACAGCCTCGTTGAGACACTGGAAGAGGACACAAAGACCAGATCAATCCGTACACGGAGCGTTTCCTCATCAAAACTCTCTTCTCTTTCAATTAAGCATTTAACCAGACAGTCAACAACTCTCAGTGAATTTGACCGTGTCTTGGGCGGCGGTATTGTTGCGGGCGCGGTGATGCTTCTTGCAGGTGAACCCGGGATCGGGAAGTCAACGCTGCTTTTGCAACTTGCAAGCAAAACGTCAGCTTTATATGTTTCGGGGGAGGAGTCGTTGTCTCAAATTCATCTTCGGGCAACGCGGTTAAGGTTAGAGAAGTCCGCGATCACACTTCTTTCTGAGACTGATGTGGACGCGATAACACAGGCGATTGAAAACGAGAAGCCGCCGTTTGTGATTATTGATTCGATTCAGACCATGGAGACAGAAGATTTAACAGGAATACCCGGAAGTGTCGGTCAAGTACGCGAGTCAGCGCATCGGTTCGTTCGTGTTGCCAAATCGCTTCATATTCCGGTCTTTTTGGTCGGACACGTGACAAAGGAAGGATCAATAGCCGGACCGAAAGTCTTGGAGCACATGGTTGATACGGTGCTCTCATTAGAAGGGGAAAGGTACCATGCGTTTCGGGTGCTTCGCAGCCTCAAAAACAGGTTTGGGCCGACAGATGAAGTCGGCGTCTTTGAGATGAGAGAAGACGGGATGAAAGAAGTAACGAACCCGTCTGAACTGTTTTTATCGCAGCGGCAAGACAAAGCGCCCGGTTCGGTTGTTGTCCCGGTTCTCGAGGGAACGCGGCCGCTTCTTGTAGAGGTGCAGGCGTTGGTCGCACCAACTCCGTACGGATTCCCGAAGCGTGCAGTCAGCGGAGTTGACCTTCGACGGTTGGAACTTCTGGTCGCGGTGTTAAGTAAAACGAAGTCTACAAAAGCGCAGTTTGCGAAGTTGCAAAGTAGTGATGTGTATGTTAATGTAGCGGGGGGATTGAGGCTTAGGGAACCTGCAATCGATTTAGGCATTGTCCTTGCGATTGTCTCAAGTTTAAACGATTGCCCTCTTTCTTCCAAAACGGTTGCGATCGGTGAAGTTGGATTACTTGGCGAGATTCGGGATGTGTCTCATCTTGAGAAACGGGTCAAAGAGGCAAAACGGTTAGGGTATCTGAGGGCAGTAACGCCGAAAACAGCCGAAACGATTCGGGACGCGATACATTTGGCGTTTAAGATGTAGAGTCAGGCTTCTTTCTTGTCATTATCGGATTTATACGAAAAGAAAGAAGCGAAAGAAAGGAAATTATCTCATGGTTGTGTCACTCGCCTTACGGCTCATCTTTGGAGTCATTTTCGGGGTATTAGGATTTATCCTCTCATCGAACCTCCTTGCAACCAAAGTCACCTTTTTTCTTCCGAATGTCGTGATTTATGCGTTGATCGCATTTTTGGCCGGCGCGTTTGGAATCTTTCTTTTTCCGGTTCTCTCGCAAGCCATCGGGAAATGGTCGTATAGGGTAACGGAGTCGGTTGCCAAACAGCTTGCTGAACAGCTGTTAAAACTACGGTTAACAGGGAAGCCGTTACCGGACGAGAAGGTCTCGAGTGTGAAAGAGGCGGTTGACTATGACAACCCGATGGTAATGGACACATCGGCGATTATTGACGGCCGTATCGCGGACATTATCGAAACGGGGTTTTTACATGGATCCCTTCTTGTTCCTCATTTTGTCTTACTTGAGCTCCAGCGCATAGCGGACTCGTCTGATACGCTACGGCGCGGAAGAGGACGACGAGGGCTTGAGATTCTCGAGCAACTTAAAAAGAGTCCGTTTGTCGAGTTTGAGATTCTGGAACAGGAACGCATTCGAGGAAAAACCGTCGACGAGAAATTGATTTCCGTTGCAAGACAATTGAAAGCAAAAATTATTACCACAGACTTTAATCTGAATAAAGTCGCGAGTGTCTCGGGGGTGAAGATTTTAAACGTCAATGAACTCGCAAATAGCGTCAAGGCTGTAGCTCTTCCCGGCGAGGAGATGGTAGTCAAAGTCATTCAAGAGGGGAAGGAAGAAAATCAAGGTGTCGGGTACCTTCCTGACGGGACCATGATTGTTGTCGAAATGGGAAAGGAATACGTCGGGAAAACCGTTGACGTTGTTGTTTCCCGAATTTTGCAGACTGTAGCAGGACGGATGATTTTTGTTCAACTGAAAGCTTCTTTGCAAACACCTCTTTCAAAGGGTCGATAAGGTCCCATAGCAAATAGACTATTTTTCTTCACATGTTTTCCACAACACACATTTTTATTCAAAACGAGGCCATCTTTACTATGGGGTGCTATTCTAACAAGTTCAATTTTCATAGGAAAGTCTATAGGATTGACAATAGTTGACAAGTGTGTTATAAGTGTGCTACAAAATACGTAGAGGAGTTGAGGGAATGAAAAAAGAGCATTACTACCGTAGGTCGAAGCTCGAATAGCAATGCTCTTTTATGATGAGTGGTTCGATCCTCAGGCAGTGAAAGATCGATAACCTACTACCCATCCTTTCATAAAAATTCCATTTTGTCAAGCACTGCCAAAAAGCCTTTTACAAAGGGAAAAACTATGCCGTTAGAGAAAAATAACACTACAGAATCTCCGCGCTCTAGGACAACTGCTTTAAAGCAGTTTACTGTTGCTGCAGGACTTCTTTTATTGGGAGCGACTGCAGGCGCAGGCGCTGCCTATTATTATGCGGAGAAAGCAAACCCGATCAATAGTATTTTTTGTCCCAAAGAACTTCGGGCAGAGGACTTTGAACACAAAGTGATTCCAAATTTTGGCGCAAAAACAAAAGAAGAACAGCTTGAGCTGGGCACTGTTTTTTGCGGTGAAAATGTTGTGACGCTTGAAGATGGAACAAAAAAGATTTTCCGTATTGAACGACCTATTGATGGATATAAAACATGGAAGCGCTGGGAAGGCACAAAAGAAACCAAGAAACAGGATATGCTATCCCCAGTATCAGAAGATAAATAAGTATATAGGAGAACGTTATTGATGGAAAAAGAAACAACGCAACCACGAAACTTAAATGAATTCGGTCCAACCATTGGTCAACAGCCAAGTGAGACCGCAGCAAAAGAAACATCACCCCGATGGTTTTCACCGAGTAAGTGGACAGAGCGGTTCTCAAATGGAAAAGCAAGAACGGCAGGGGCGCTTTTGGGAATGTTCTTGCTTGGTGGAACTGTTATCGGTGCGGGTGAGTATGCATATCTCAAGCAAACAGGCAAACTTGATGGGGATGAAAATGTGCTGACTGTTCAGAACATCGTTAGCGACAAAAAATCAGGTGAGGCATGTCCACCGGCGCCTGAATGTAAACCAGAAGAGAAGAAACTGACTTTTGAAAAAGCAACAGGAACCTTGAATTGGGGTCGTTTCCTCCGCATCGTCGGAGTGGTTGATAATGCTCCTGTTATTAATGAGAACGATCCGATTTACAAAGAATATAAAGACAAAGGCATTGATATTTCTGCGATCTGTTTTTTGAAAGTTCCGGGTCAGGAGAAGGCAAAGGGAGCTGGGCCAAAATTCGTTCCAACACCGACCTCGGGTCCCGCACCTAAGCTAACGGAACAGCAGAAAACAGTACAGGTAGATAAAGATTCGACAACCGTGACTGGAGACAATAATCCAGGTGCGGGAGCCAATCAAACGAATCAGTCGCAGATTGAAGGAGATAATAATACAGTGAACCAAATCAATGAGAGTTGTGTTGTCCATGGAGATAACAGTGAGGCCTGTGTGAATAAAACGATTATTGAACAAACGCAACCAACACCGGAGCCGACAAAACCTCCGGAACCGACACCGACTCCGAAAAAAGAGGATACTGAGCGACCTGAAAGCGGAACGACTGGTGGACCTCCGCCCACAAAATGGTAATAAGGGATAAAAAATTATGAAAGATAAAGTTTTAAATATTATTCTTCTCGTCGTTACCGTTATTCTTCTTGGATTGATGGCATTTAGCGGAGCAGGACTGGATGTCTCTGCCGTTGCTCCTCATTTTAATACCCATCCCCAGGATGATCAGACGTTAACGGTTCGTAACTTAACAGAAGATATTCGGTTTTACGGAACAGATATTACTGTTAAACCGGATCAGACGGTTCGATTCCGAGTTTGGGTTCACAATGTGACCTGGCCGGCAGACAATGCGGTCGCACGAAACACGAAAGTGCAAGTACGGCTGAATCAGTCATCTGACAAGAAAACATTGACCGCAAATGCGTATATTTCAGCAGATAATGCAAATTCAGTAAGCGGCGAGGCAAAGGTTCGGACAGACACGCCACAAACGTATGAATTTATCAGCGGAAGCGCCAATATGGACGGCCGCGACTCAAACGACCAGAATTTTACGAGTAAACTATTATCAAACGATAT
Organism: Patescibacteria group bacterium; assembly: GCA_035282885.1. Taxonomy (GTDB): domain Bacteria; phylum Patescibacteriota; class Microgenomatia; order DATDVM01; family DATDVM01; genus DATDVM01. The sequence continues at coordinate 5,904 of DATEUZ010000064.1, forward strand.
TCTCGGAAGTGGAGTTCTCATTGGAGATATCAAGGGTTGCTGGGAGTTTGTGCACCAGATAACTTTTGATGTGAAGCTCAAGAAAGAAGAGGAACAGCCACACAATCCGCAGATCTCAATCGATAAGAAAGTTGTGTACCAGGGGACGTCATACGATTCAGTCTCAGGATCAACCCATAAATATGCAGAGAATGAAGAAGT
>DATEUZ010000065.1:0-2867 GCA_035282885.1 Patescibacteria group bacterium
GCCTTAACGGCTTTTTGTATGTTATAATCACTCACTAAATACTCTATCTTGGGGATATAGATGTAGCGCTGATTATTAGGTAGGATAGATGTTTCCCTCTCTGCTTTGTCAACCACCGCACTATTCGTAGGTTGTACGAGGTTCCGCCCCGAGTCCTCCGTTTTAGCGATAGACCTTTCTATCTTTCTGCGATTGTCTGTTGTCATAAAAGTTTGGGTCTTTCCTTAGTTTTCATGTTCGGACCTTCATCGTCTCACGACGAGTTACTATGTCGTCTGCTGACTGCTGTACCGTTCACGTCATCTCTCCGAGACACCGCTACTCCTGTCGTTTCCCTCTTTTGTCGGGTAATAGTCAGGCATGAATACAGCTCTCACCGGGTAATTCGCTACACTTTCCTGCTTGCCCGTCGCATCTACATGGACCCTTCTGTGTAAGTATTGGACTTTGGATTACCACGCATCCTCATCCTAGAGCCACTGCCTCATATGCGCTTCCTGTTCGTCAGGCCAGCATTTTGTATACGGCTTTCTTCAGATTCCACCTCACGGTGGACACCCTTGCCTTCTCTAACGGTTCTCCTTACAAGAGCCCGTAAGGGATTTTCACCCTCTAGTTTAGCGACATACCGGTCGCACGTGGGGTAGTATTAATGCAATACAACCCCACTTACGATCGTTCAACCGCGGGGCTTTGGCGCTGCACAACCCACTATTTTAATGTTGACAGAGCACTAGCGTGAGTTTCGCCGTTTAGGAATTTTTCCTTCGCAAAAATTCATCTTAACGCCATTTTGGGGGCGTTTTTTTATGTTTAATGACGTATATACAAAAAATTATCGACGTTTTTTCTTGAATTTACGTAGTAAATATGCTACAAATCTTGGCATATGTATATACAAAATTGGAGTTAAGATGCCAAGTCTACAAGGCTTTATGTCTCATGGAAAAAAATACTGGCGTATCGTCGAGTGTCGTCGAGTTAATGGCAAACCACGTCCGGTACCTATTTGTTATTTAGGTAGCATCGAGAACATTCTTTCAAAGTTTAATTCGACGGAAGCGCCTCGGGATGGATGGTGTGTGCAATCCTACGAACATGGCAATATTGCTACGCTCATGGCAATCGCTCAAGAATTGGACGTTATCGCAACTATCAACAAACATGTTTCAAGAAAATCTGTAGGTTTTTCCGTTGGAGAGTCCATCTTGCTAGCTGCTCTTAATCGTGCTATTCATCCAACTTCTAAGAGAGGATGGGCTGAATGGGCTGAAGATACTTCTATTGCTCGATTTTTCCCCAACATAAAAATGGAAGCAATGACGAGCCAACATTTTTGGCATCAGATGAACAAAGTTTCAGAAAAAGCCCTGGAGAACATAGAGAAGGAATTAACACAAAAAATTATCGATATTTATCGAGTTCGGTTGGACACCCTATTTTACGATACGACCAACTACTTTACATTTATTGCCTCCACAAATACTCGTTGTGAATTGCCTCAGCGTGGAAAAAATAAACAAAGAAGAATTGATCTTCGTCAGTTTAGTTTGGCATTACTTGTTTCGAGAGATGGGCACATTCCACTTTTCTCTCATATCTATGAAGGAAATAAAGTTGATGTGACCGAATTTTCCGATTCCTTTACACAAATTCGACAACGTATTCAAAATTTCATCAACGATCCTAATAAAGTAACGCTTGTATATGACAAGGGAAATAATTCTCGAAGTAATCAGCATAAAGTGGATATTTCCGGAATGGGATACATTACTTCTTTGCCTTGTTCTCAAAATTCTGATTTACGTGACATTCCGGTAAGCGCCTACGACACTTTGGTTTGTCCTGATAATCTCTCTGAAACCCGATTTGTTCGTTTGAAAAAAAATATTTGGGATAGAGAACGAACAGCTATCCTTTTTATTAGCGAAAAGCTCAAGGAAGGACAAATCAGAGGTCTTGAGCAGCATCTTCAAAAAAGTCTTGGAAAACTAAACGAATGGAAAGAGGCTCTAAAAAAGAAAAACTCCGGTGCACGATCAAAGGCATCTTCCCAGAAGAAAATCGCTTCACTCCTCCAAGCACAATACTTGAAGGATATTTTGCACATTTCTTACAATTCTCGAAAAAAAGGCCCTGAAAGACTATCTTGGAGTATTGACCGGGTTGAAAGCTTGCGAATAGAAGAAGAGGTGTTTGGGAAGCGATTACTCATCACTAATCGACATGATTGGTCTACCGAGGAAATAATCAAAGGTTATCACGGACAGAGCGATGTTGAAGAGACATTTAGACAAAGTAAGGACTATGAACATTTTGCTGTTCGACCTCAATTTCATTGGACAGACCAAAAAATAAAAGTTCACGTATTCATCTGCCTTTTATCGCTTGTGCTTGGAAGAATTCTTGAACTCCGTGCTTGTCAATTAGGAAGGAAGGAGAGCCTTTCAAAATTAATGGATAGACTGGCCAAGATTAGACTGGCACTGGTAGTTGGTTCATCCGACAAGAAAAAAAAGACCTCAAAGGCATTCTGGGTATTAGAAAATAGCGATAAAAACTTGCTCGATTTTTTTCATTCTTTAGTGCCTCAAAACGCTCCTTTTGTATATACACGTTCTTTTGGCTAAAAACGCCCCCAAAATGGCGTTAAGATGAATTTTTGCGAAGGAAAAATTCCTAAACGGCGAAACTCACGCTAGAACCTCTTATCAAAGTAAAGCCTTACCTCACAAATCAGTGGGAAAAGAGGGGTTTGGGAGTAAAAAGGGCTTCCTGAGTCCTGTCTCTCTTCTTTTCCTACCTCCTATACAGAAATAGAACCAAAGAAATCCTCCTCATTTTTGCTACTTTTTAACGCTGAAATT
>DATEUZ010000066.1:0-13978 GCA_035282885.1 Patescibacteria group bacterium
AGAATGGGTAACACCGTTATTGAAGTCATTGAGTAACCTACTGCCGCGACACACAAAAAAGATCTGCCCAAGGAGTAATCATGGCCGACCTAAAAGAAGTGCAAGATCTTGAAATCTCTATGTTGCAAGCAAACCCTCTCCAACCCCGAGGAAGCATTCAGCCGGAAACACTTGTAGATTTAGTAGATTCAATACGTGAGCATGGAGTTATTGAGCCCCTTGTTGTTGCGAAAACCCCTGCAGGGTATCAGATTATTGCAGGTGAGAGAAGATGGCGTGCAGCACGTCTAGCAGGTCTAAAAACGGTTCCCTGCCTTGTGAGAGAAACAACGCCGCAAGGGATGTTGGAGATGGCGATTGTAGAGAATGTCCAGCGTGTTGATTTGAACCCGATTGAAAGGGCACAGGCGTTCATCCGTTTGATGGAAGAGTTTCATCTCGCAAACGCGGAAATTGCGAAAAGGGTCGGGAAAAGTCCAGCCTATGTCTCCAACTCTATACGTTTACTGTCTCTTCCAGATGCATTGAAGGACGGTCTTCTTTCCGGGCAAATTACTGAAGGCCATGCAAGAGCTCTCGCCGCGATTGATAACCATCAAGAAATGATTGAGGCATATAAAATGATTTTGAAGGAGAGTGCCTCAGTGAGACGTGCAGAGGAGATCGCGAGACGAAAGAAAGTAGCTACAGGGCAGAAAACAAAGACCCACACAGCACTTCTTGTTCAGAAAGATATAGACGATATTAGGGATACTCTTTTTCGATCGATCTCGAATTTAGGTTGTGAGCCAAAAGTAAAAGTAACAAGATCACGGGTGGAGACACGCGTGAGTTTTATTTTGAAGGGCGGACCAGACGAAACTGAACCAGCTCTTCAGAAAATCTACAAAGGCATCGCTCAGTAATGCGTTTTACCTCTTGAGACTTTGGGATTCATCAAATTGAGGGTAATGGATAGAGGGAATGAGTCCCATACTGCTCGGTGGCCAGTACCGTAGCCAGACCTTGCCAACAATCTTTTCTTTTTGTACGGGGCCAAAACTTCTACTATCTGATGAGTGTTCCCTGTTATCTCCGAGTGCGAAATAATACCCATCTGGGATGAGGTAAGGGGTATCATCTTTCAAAAATTCTTCTCCATTCGTTGTATGTTGCTCATTTGTGTAAGATTCCTGGAGAATTTGTCCGTTAATATAGACGTCCCCGTCTCGTAATAGAACGCTTTCACCAGGAAGGCCGGTAATCCGTTTAATATAGTCTCGATCAGTCGTATTTGGAGCTTGAAAAACAATCACATCACCTCTTTTTGGCTTGCTGAGTCGGTAGGAAATTTTGTCTGTGAGGATGAGTTCTTCGTGATAAAAGGAATTTTCCATAGAAGATCCATCGACACGGTGAGGTTGAATAAAGAACCAATAGATAAAAAGAGAAATCGCTGCGGCAACAGCAAGAGTTTGAATAAAATCCAAAATTGCGTATTTGAATGACGAGGAAGATTCAGCGTCCATAACTGTTACATTATATGAGTGGGTATCTTTGTTTTGCAAGGTGGAGTTTGCTATAATACAACCACTTTTCACTCATGGAGTCGTGGCTCAGTTGGCAGAGCGCATCGTTCACATCGATGAGGTCGGTGGTTCGAGTCCACCCGACTCCACTTAAGAGCGTTCGCCTTCCAGGAAAATTAAGAATATGAAGAAAGATGTGACTGTCATTATTCCTAACTGGAACGGCCGTGAACTTCTCTCGCAGTGTCTCACTTCTCTTCGCCAACAAACTTATACAGACTTTACCGTGTGCGTCGTTGATAATGGTTCGACTGATGGATCAGTTGAAGAAGTAAAGGCTACTTTCCCCGAAGTGCACGTCATAGCTCTTTCCCAGAATGTCGGTTTTGCGAAAGCCATTAATATTGGTCTGAAAGGAACAAAAGGGAAATATGTTGCGCTTCTCAATAACGATACAAAGACCGATCCTGATTGGTTACGATTTTTAAAGGTAGGCATAGAGTCTTCATTGAGTGTTGCGGGCTGTGCGTCTAAGATGCTGAATTATTACGATCCAAATTTCATCGACGGATGCGGTGACGTCATAAATATCGTAGGGCAAGGAAGAGCACGGGGACAGGGGAAGAGAGACAGAGGGCAGTACTCGAATAGGGAAGAGGTATTTTCTGTTTGTGCGGGTGCGGCATTGTATAGAAGAGAAATTTTTGAGAAGATAGGCTTTTTTGATGAAGATTTTTTTGCGTATTTTGAGGACCTTGATTGGAGTTTCAGAGCCCAACTAGCAGGGTTTAAGTTTTTGTATGTTCCTGACGCGCTTGTGTATCATGTCCATGGGGCTACTGCAAACAGGAATAAACGGTTTCGCCACTATCTTGAATTTCGTAATATGACCCAAATGATCATAAAAGACATGCCTCTCTGTTTACTTGTTAAGAGATGGCGTTTCGTAAAGATTCCTCTCGTACATGCACGAACCATTCACTATTTTTGTAAAAAAGGAATGGCAAAAGAAGCGCTTCGGGTAGAATGGTATATTTTCAGACATTTTTTTCATCTCTTGAAAAAGAGGGCAGAGGTTCAAAAGAATAGGCAGGTCTCATGCCAGGTACTTGATCAAAAGATGGAAGAAAAAAGGATACGATTATGGAAATGGCACCTCTAACAGATACAGCAGTCATCGTTGTACACTGGGGGAGATTTGAGGATACAAGGCAGTGTATTGATTCTCTGCTTTCTCAAAATGGGAATTTCCATATTATTCTTGTTGATAACGGAACCTATGAGGAAAGACTCGATCAGATCACACAACTCAGTTCACGGGTCCGACTCGTCAGTCATGAACAAAATCTTGGTTTTGCTGAAGGAAACAACAAGGCGATAAAGATTGCTGAATCCTTGGGAGTAACGAGAATTCTCCTCCTGAATAATGATACGGTGGTCTCCCCTGATTCGTTACACTTTCTCTTTGATTGTCAGAGACACACAAACGAACTCGTATCTCCTCTTCAAAGTGATACGAAGGGTAAGGTGACTTCTGTCTCTGGAAGAGTACTGAAACCTTGGTATAGACCAATTCTTACCCGAAAGGAGTCTCAATCGATTGACTTTCTTTCAGGCTACTGCCTCCTTATTTCATCAAGGGTTTTTCAAGAGATAGGATATTTTGATCCAATATATTTCCTTTACTATGAAGATGTCGATTTCTGCACGAGGGCAAAGAAGCACGGATTCGTCTTAAAGAAATGTGCTTCTGTAAAAGTACTCCATAAAGAATCTCTTTCTGGGATTCCCTCCCCTGAGAAAGTATATTACACGGTAAGAAATAACCTTATCTATATTCAGAAGTATGCCAGGGTACTCGAAAAGCCGTTTGCGTATGGATACCTGTTTCTCCTTGTGGTAAAAATTATTCTTTCTCACCATTCTTTTGCATATACTGCCGGTTCAATACTTGCGGTTCTTGATTTTGTCTTAAGAATTGGAGGAAAGAGGCCATGAAGGTTGGGATAGATATTCGCCCAATCGGAGGGAATCCGGCTGGTATCGGAAGGTATGCCCGGGAACTCGTAGAACATCTTAAGAGAGATGGGCATGAGTATATATTATACTCAAATACAAATATATCTTTATACAATAACAAAAATATGACTATAAGAGTAATAAAGATGTGCGGAATCTTTTGGCATGTAGCAGTATTCTTCGACCTTCTTTGTAGAAAGGTAGACCTCTATCACTCTACCCATTCGCTTCTTCTTCCAATCTTTTTACCTATCCCGACTGTTTTGACCATACATGATGTGACGGGAATCCTTTTTCCTGAGACACATACATTAAAGATAAGAACTCTTCAGACTTTTTTGTTAAAAACTGCGATAAAAAGAGCGAAGGCGATACTTGTCCCCAGCGAGGCGGTTCGAAAAGATCTTTCCTTCATAGAGAGATCCGTTTTACCAAAAGTTTTTGTTATTCCTGAGGGTATTTCGGCACATTTCTTTCAACAGCTATCGCAGGATCATGTATCAGAAACTCTACGTCGTCTTCAAATGGGGGGAGAATATCTTTTATCAGTATCTACAATAGAGCCTCGAAAAAATTTGGAGAGATTGATTGAGGCTTTTCACCTTTTGCTACAGATTGAGCCTGATTCATTGCTTGTAATAGTTGGAAAAGTTGGGTGGCGTTCAAAAGCGGTTTTTTCTCTTGTACAAAGTAGGGGATTGCAACAGAGAGTTATTTTCACCGGATACCTCTCAGAAGAAGACTTATCAGCCGTCTATCAGGGCGCAAGACTGTTTATTTTTCCCTCGATTTCTGAAGGATTCGGATTGCCTCCACTTGAGGCGATGGCCAAAGGAACTCCATGCCTTATCTCCGAACCTACAGCGCTTCCTGAAATACGTAAGATGAAAGCCGCGCTCCTTTTTGATCCTTACTCTGTATCTGATATAGTAGAAAAGATAAAGATCGCCTGGCGAGACGAAAGGTTCCTTTCTTCCTTGGCGAGAAAAGGAAAAATTGTTGTACGCATGTTTTCGTGGAAGACAATGGCTCATGAAACAACTTCAGTCTATCAAAAAGTATGGAAGTAATTTCGTCTCAAAATGGCTCATTTTTACCTTAGGGTGCTACTTTTTCTTTTTCCCTTTCGGACAACTTCTTCGAATTCAAACGCCCTTTTCCTCAGTTCCGTTCTTTGTTCCGGATTTATTTGTGCTTCTTTTTTCCTTAAGCGGGTTGCTCCTTTTTAGAAAGAAGCATCTTAAAGTACCGGGGCTTCTTCCGGGAATGGGATTTTTTCTCGTTGCTTTTGTGTCTCTCGGTTTCTCACTCCAGGTTTTTTCCATGAACCAGGTAACGATCGGTTCTTTGTATCTTCTTCGTTTTATCGCGTATTTCTTAATGTATCCCACAGTAATCATATTGCTGCAGAACGGATTACTCCGAACAAGGACATTATCTTTGTTTTTATTTTTCAGTGCAGTCGGATTTCTTTTCTCAGTCGGGATACAAATGTTTTTCGCTGCAGATTTCCGTTCCATGGTTCAATATGGCTGGGATCCACATATAGGACGCGTTCTCGGAAGCTTTTTTGATCCGAACTATGCTGGTGGGTTTCTGGTCTTCCTGCAGCTCTTTTTCCTATCTTTTTTTTGGGAGGAGAAGAAAAAGGCTGTAAGAATACTCATGCTCATTCTCTTACTCGTAAGCTATATTTGCTTTTTCTACGCTTTTTCAAGAAGTTCTTACCTTATGTATTTGATGTCTTTTTTAGTCGTCGGTCTCGTTCGCTCCTGGAAAGTGTTACTCGTTGCTGTGACGGTTTTTCTCCTCAGTTTACAGATTGTACCCCGAAGTTCTGAACGAATCGTTGGCGCTGTTGAAAGGGACGTAACCTCGGTAGCACGTACAAATTCATGGGAGAGAGGGTTGCTTTTTGTAAGTGAACGACCAATTCTAGGTTGGGGTTTTAACATGACCCGTTATACCCATCAAAAGTACGGATATGAGGAGATTGCTGCTTCACACGGAGGCTCAGGAATAGATTCGAGTTTACTTTTTGTCTTGGTGACAACAGGAGTCTTCGGTCTTGCTTTATACACTTTTGTATGGGTAGAGGTAGTTGAGGGTGTCTTTCGTGAGGTAAAAAACTCTCCGTTTGCTGTAGCGGCTTTAGCCGGAGTGATAGGTCTTTTCTTACATTCCCTTTTTGTAAACTCTCTTTTCTACCCTGAAATCATAGGATGGATGTTTCCTTTTCTCGGTATAGTGGTTTACAAGGAACGTAAATAATGATCGCCCTGGCAATTTTTGTTCTGTGGGATGTGTTTTTACAACTGTTACTTACGTTTAGTCGGGGGACGTGGACCATATCAAGCTGGCTCCAATGGGATGCAGGTCATTACCTCGCTCTCGCGGGATCCGGATACACCCAAGCCTATCAGGCAGCCTTTTTCCCTTTCTATCCTTTTTTGATAAAAACAGTATCTTCTCTTGGTATTTCGCTTTCTGTGTCTGCATTCCTTTTGAATCAATGTGTCACACTTGGGGTCTGTCTTCTCTTATATAAGATCACACGTGCGCAGTTTGGTAAAAAGGAAGCCCTTTGGACGTTAATTCTCTTCTTGAGTTTTCCAACGTCTTTCTTCCTTATCGCAGGGTACTCCGAAGCTCTTTTTCTTCTTTTGACCCTGTCATTCTTTACGTGTTTGAAACGGAAAAAATATCTGCTCTCAGCGGTTTTTGTTGTTTTGGGAACACTCACGCGGTCAGTTGGTCTTATTCTCCTTCTTTCGTTTTGGATTTTCCTTTGGAAGGAACAAAAACTCCCAAGACGATTTTTCTACATGGCGGTCAGTCTGCTTGGAGTTTTTAGTCTCATGATCATAGATGCTGTTCAATTCGGGGATCCTTTGTTGTTTCTGACAGCCCAACAGTTTTGGCAGCGGTCATTTTCGACACCGTGGCAGGTCGTTCTTTTGTATGTGGTAAACTTTCTCAATGCACCGTTTTTCAGATATATGGATATATTGGCAATAATAGAATTTGTCATAACAGCGTTCTTTCTTTTTCTCACAGGAGCAGTGATGGTACAGAAACGATTCTCTGTTGAGCAAAAACTGTATGTCTTTGGTGCCTGTCTACTTCCCCTATTTGGCGGGAATCTTGCAAGTATGCCTAGATACGTCTTGGCCGTTTACCCAGCCTTCCAGAGGCTTACACAGCTTCTAGGCAATGGTTTCATGCGTGTCGGCCTTACTATCATTTTCCTAAGTTTCTTAAGTATTTTTGTCCGTTTGTTTTGGCAGGGGATATGGATCGCATAACGAAATATCTTGGTATACTTTTCATCGCTTCTCTTCCGCTCTATGTTATACGGTGGTCTTTCTTTGGGTATCCAACAACATTTCTTGAACTCCTCTTTTTTCTTTTTCTCGTAAGCTACCTTCTTCAGAAGAGAAAAGAGAAAAAATTTCATTTCCATCTTCCAGTTTTGCTCATCGGCGGCATCCTGGTTGTAAGCGCAACGATCTCACTTTTTGTGAGCCCTGACTTCTTAGGAGGACTTGGCATCTGGAAGGCTTATTTCATAGAGCCGTTTATTTTTTTCATTTGTTTATATGACTACATATCCTGTAAGCCCCAGGAATCCCGTTTGTTTTTTTGGGCATATGTATTCTCCGGAGTATGGGTTGGACTATACGCTCTGTACCAATGGTTTACAGGAAGTAACCCCTTTGCGCCTCATGAGGCGCAATTGGGCAGGGTCTCAGCTGTCTATAACACAGCGAATGCAATAGGTTTGTACTACGGCCCGATTTTATCCTTGTTGATGGGCGCGCTGATACGCACCCCGAAAAAGGCTTTTGTCCCAATACTTCTATCCGTATTTTTCTTACTTGTACTCGTTTTAACGAAATCAAGAGGTACGTTCTTAGGACTATTGGCTTTAGAGGTGTTTATGCTTTTTTCTTATGTGAACCGTATGTTTCCAGCAAAGCGCGTACTTATTCGAGGGATTGTTTCTGTTCTTATTATAGCTACAGTCGTGGGAAGCATCTTTTTCTTACAATCAAAGCAAAAAGAGGCTCATTCGGTGACATCGACGTACAGAGGGTCAGACACGTTTTTGGTTCGAACGATTGTGTGGGAGACATCCTACCGAATGATAAAAGATAACCCTATCCTTGGAGTAGGATTAGACGGCTTTCGAGAACGATATCTTATTGATTACCGTCCCTCTTTCGTACTTGAAGATTTTCAGTACCCTCATAATCTTATTTTGACCCTATGGCTGGAAACAGGCATTTTGGGTGTTTTGAGCTTTTTATTCTTGCTCATCTTTGTGACTCAGATGATTTTAAAGAAAGATCAGGATTTCCTGGGATGGGGGATCACAGGCGGTTTTCTGTATCTATTTGTACATGGTTTGGTAGATGTTCCCTATTTCAAAAACGATCTTTCAATGGCTTTTTGGTTACTTATTGCGTTTGCTACTTCTTACCCCAAGATACGTGATTACTATGAAAATGACGACAAAAACCTATAATACTAATAACAATTATCACTAGTTAAGTACGAGTGCTAAAAGACCAACCACATATTTTTTCACTATTACATCGCCGTAAACTGAATAAATAGTTATACTCTGGGATGTAATGTGGGGTTTTCGGAAAAATGTGTTAATCTTTCGTGACTTTTAGAGTTTTTTCGGTCTTATTCCCTGCTTTATCGGTACTCACGATATGAAGAACGTTTTCACCGGAGGTAAGCGGGTATGCGTAGCGAAACTCGCCGTTATTACCCAGTACAACAAGTCGATCATTCACGGTGAGACTGGAACCTACATCGGTTTTTCCGCTGACGATGACCTCTTTTGAGCGTGAACCGACCCTCATACCATCTGTCGGTTCGGCGATTTCGAGTACTGGAGGTTGATTATCATAGGAAATGATCAAGGGTGTGGATTCCTGACTTGTGTTGCCTGCTTGATCTGAGGCTGTTGAAGTAATCGTGTTTTCTCCAGCTTGAAGGACGATGCTTGACTGAAACTTCCCTTCAGCGTCGCTTACAATTGATGAGTAGGAGATTGAATTCAGTTGAATCTCAATCGTTGCTCCGGGTTCACTGTAGCCTTTCAAAGTAATTTTCGCGCTTGATGTCGCTTCGGGTAGCTGCTCCAGGAAAGGACTAAAAGGGGCGAGTTCGTCCTTTTTTACGACCTGCTGGTTCGATTCGTTTACGGCAATAAGGAGAGAGGAAAGGTTAAGAAGAAGAGGAATACCCCAGAAGATGAAAAGAATAAGAACTCCCAGTAGCAGGAGGATAAGAAGAATAAGTCTTCTATACGCCCGCTGTTCTTCCTTTTTCGTCAGCCGTGTTTTTTTGATGTTCGTTTTAAAGTAATTTGTCATGTCTTCTTTCATATGTATGAGCTGGCGGTGAGAATCGAACTCACACTCTGCCGTTTACGAAACGGCTGCTTTACCATTAAGCTACGCCAGCATCGTGAGCGGGAGACGGGATTTGAACCCGCGGCTTCAACCTTGGGAAGGTTGCACTCTACCACTGAGTTACTCCCGCAAGCAAATTGCGTATAATTATTGTAGCATACGGTAAAATTAGCCGTGCGTGTTATCGTGGAAGTATCAGGACATTTCCCTGGTGAATAATACCTGGACTTGCCAGATGATTTGTCTGGGCAATTTTTGTCCATTCATATCCACTGCCATACGCTTGTTCAGCTATCTTCCAGAGATTATCTCCACGTTGAACGACATACTCCGCGCCGGTGATTTGAGCTTCTGTCGTTGCCGCGGGAGTGACACCTTTTGCTTCTGGTTTACGAACCTCAACTGCAGGAATTTCAAGGGTATTCCCGGAGTGAATGAGGTTTGGATTTACTAGTTTATTGGCTTGGGCAATGTCTACCCAATTGTAACCAGAATCATAAAATCGTATAGCAATTCCCCAAAGGTGGTCTCCCTTCTGAACGCTATAGGTAGTCGGAAGAGAAACCTCGCGATACGTAAACCGTTCTTGTGGTGTTTCTTCTGGTTGTGTGCCTTCTGCTGGAGCTCTCTCTTCTTGTTTTGTTTGTTCTGCTTCAGGAGTAACCTCAGGTCTATTCACTCTACTGAAGTAATTGAAGACCGAAAGCCCGACAATAAGAAGAACAAGTGCACCTAGTGCAAGGCTCACAAGAGAACCATCAACCTTTACCTTTTCGGGCATAGATAACCTCCTTTCCAGGCAGAGTATGAGACTATAAGCAGGTCAGAGAAAGCTTATAGACTTTGTAACTTTGATTGTGCAAGAAACGGAGGATTTCGTCAAGAGGTAACTGGGCGGACCCGACCGGATTTGAACCGGTGATCTCCTCCTTGACAGGGAGGCGTGTTAAACCAGGCTACACCACGGGTCCAGGCGCGAACATCTTATCAGAAGACCTGCCTACAGTCAAGCTAAAGTGTGATAAGATGGACAATGTATGACCAATACGGAGATAGCAGAGCTTCTTCGGGAAGTAGCTGCCTCTTATATTGTAAAAGAGAAAAATAGATTCAGAATTATTGCCTACGAGCGAGCAGCGGACGCTATCGAGCATGCAACATCTTCCGTGAAGGATCTCTGGGATGATAACAAACTGGAAACGATTCCAGGGGTTGGAAAAGAGATTGGTTCTCACCTTGATGAATTATTCCGAACAGGGGGAGTAAAACATTTTAGGGAGGCGAAAAAAGGCTTACCTCCTGGAATGTTTCAGATTCTCACTGTACTGGGGATCGGCCCAAAAACTGCATATAGACTAGCGAAAGAGCTTCATATTACCTCAGTTGAGAGTTTGAGGAAGGCGTGTCTTGGAGGGAAGATACGATCACTTGCTGGATTTGGAGAAAAATCAGAAGAGGAATTTCTGAAAGGAATTGATGAATACGAGAAAAGGTCAAGAAGAATTCTTCTTCCTCAGGCTGCCTACACAGCAGACAGGATTATCTCTTACCTTCGAAAAAACAAATCTGTTATACGCGCAGACGTCTTGGGAAGCTTGCGTCGTCAGGTTTCAACGGTTGGAGATATAGATATTGCCGTAGCCACAAACGATCCGAAAAGTGTCATAGAGAGTTTTTGTTCTGTCCCGGGTATAGAAAGGGTTCTTGAGAAGGGAGAAGCAAAGGCATCAGTAAAGCTATCGGACGAGAAACAGGTTGACCTTCGTGTCCAGGAGTTGGAGAGTTACGGAGCCCTTTTACAACATTTTACAGGTTCAAAACACCATAATATAGCTCTTCGTGAGCATGCCCAGAAGAAAGAGTGGTCTTTATCGGAATACGGAGTGAAGGTAAAAGGGAAACTTTTGAAATTTGCAACTGAAGAAGCGTTCTATGCCAAACTTGGGATGCAGTATATCCCTCCTGAGCTGAGAGAGGCAGAAGGTGAGATAGAGCGGGCATTAGCACGTACCCTTCCTACACTTGTTAACTTGAAAGATATCAAGGGCGATCTTCATATTCATAGTGATTTTAATATCGAACCGAGTCACGATCTTGGTAGGTCGAGCTTAAAAAAGATACTTTCAGTAGCAAAAGAGCGTGGTTATGAATACATTGGCTTGTCAGAGCACAATCCGAGTAATTCTCTGCATCAAGATAGACAGAAAATAGACTTGATTAAAAGAAGAAATGAGTATATTGATCACACTATTTCATCAATAAAAAGCAAAACATCAATAAGAGTATTAAAGTTACTCGAGATAGACATTTTAAATTATGGTGAACTATCCATTCCGGAGAAGGCTCTTGAACTCCTTGACGGAGCGATTGTGAGTATTCATTCATCTTTTCGACAAAGTAGAATGCAGATGACAAAGCGTGTGTTACAAGGGCTTTCCCACCCAAAGGCAAAAATTCTTGCACATCCTACAGGACGACTACTTCTTTCCAGAGAGGGATTTGAGCTGGATTGGGACAAAGTATTTGAGTTTTGTTTGAAGCATAATAAAATTCTTGAGATCAACTCATGGCCGACGCGTCTGGATCTTGCTGATGTGCTGGTCAAAGACGCAAGGGACAGAGGGGTAAAACTCATTATTAATACAGACAGTCATGACGCAGAACATATGAAGTTAATGAGATTTGGAGTATCTGTTGCAAGACGAGGATGGTGTGAGAAATCAGACATTGTCAATTGTTTACCATTTGACGCGTTTCGTGCTATACTGACCAAGAATTGAAAGGGGGTGAATGTAATGCCAACACTTTTTATTTTTCTCGGAATACCTGCGCTGATTCTTGTTTATCTCTGGTTTCTCTATAACACGCTTGTCGTCGCGAAATCTCGAGTCCAGGAAGCGTGGAGCGGAATCGACGTACAGCTGAAAAGAAGAGCGGATCTTATTCCGAACCTTGTCGAAACAGTGAAGGGGTATGCGACTCACGAGAAAGAACTCTTCGAGAATGTAACAAAAGCTCGTGCTGCACTTATGAGTGCCCATTCACCGAAAGAAAAAGGTGAAGCAGATAACGTTTTAACTGGTGCTCTCAAGTCGCTTTTCGCTGTTGCGGAGAATTACCCTGAATTGAAGGCTAGCGAAAACTTCTCCAAGTTACAGCTAGAACTTGCAGATACGGAATCAAAAGTAGCGTACAGTCGCCAGTTCTATAATGCGAATGTTCAGGATTATAATGTGAAGATTGCAGTGTTCCCGAACGTTCTTGTGGCGAACATGCTCGGATATACGAAAGAAGAGTATTTCGGCGCGAACGAACAGGATAAACAACCCGTTTCCGTTAAGTTCTAAACCGTATGTATCAAGAAATTTCCGCGAACAAACGCAAGACGATCCTTATTATGGGATTGTTCATTCTTCTTATTGCAACGTCTGGGTACGTCTTCGGACGAGCAACCGGAGAGACCACTACCTGGTTTGTCCTGGCGTCTCTTCTTGCTATCGGGACCTCTTTTTTTAGTTACTATTATTCCGATCAGGTAGTTCTCGCTCTTACAAACGCCCATCCTGCCGACCGTAATACGTATTTTGATTTTTACACAGCTGTAGAAAACTTATGTATCGCGACTGGGCTTCCGAAGCCAAAAATATATGTTATTGACGATGAAGCACCGAATGCATTTGCCACAGGACGAGACCCAGAGCATGCTGTGGTAGTCGCAACGACTGGTCTTATAAAGAAACTACAGAAACTTGAAATAGAAGGGGTTGTTGCCCATGAACTTTCGCATATAAAAAACTACGATATTCGGCTTATGACGATCATCGTTATTTTGGTTGGCTTCGTGTCAATTCTTGCCAACTGGTTTTTTCGTTTTCGGCTATTCGGAAGTTCAGATCGGGAAGACAGAGGCAGAAGTTCCGGAATTTTTATCTTAATCGGAGTTATTTTTGCAATATTTATGCCTATTGTCGCGACACTCATGCAGCTTGCAGTTTCGAGGCAGCGTGAGTACTTGGCGGACGCTTCGGGGGCATTAACAACACGATATCCGGAGGGACTCGCAACTGCACTTGAAAAAATTGCCCAAGATCCGACAAGGATGAAGGTCGTCAATCCCGCAACATCACACCTTTTTATCTCAAGTCCGTTGAAAAAAACTGACAAGAACTTGATTTTTAAGGGACTTTTTGATACACATCCACCAGTTGAAGATCGGATAAAACGGCTTCGGAGCATGTAATATGGCAAAACTGACAGAAGAACAAGTCAAAAAGGTTGCCCATCTCGCACGGATCGGGTTAACTGTAAAAGACATAAAACTCTTCGGAGAACAACTTTCTGATATTCTGACCTACGTAGAGAAGTTGAACAAAGTCGATACATCGAAGGTGAACATCACGAGTCAAGTGACAGGGCTTACCAATGTATTTCGCGAGGATGAAGCATCGCCCTCTTTTACTGCTGAAGATGTCCTTTCAAACGCTCCGAAAAAGAAAAACAATCTGTTCATCATCCCTGCCGTATTTGATCAGGAGTAACCATGCAAAGATTTTTTACCCTTACTGAAGCAAGGGAAAAACTTGTCAAGAAAGAATTGTCAGTGACGCAACTTATTGAAGAAGCCGTCACAACAATTAATACCACGGAAAAAAAGCTCCACGCTTTTAACACACTTACCTTAGCACAAGCGCTTGAAAAAGCGGCAAAGATAGATAGGCAGGGAACAGTTAAAGATATCGGTCCCATGGGTGGAATTCCAATCGGGTACAAAGACAATTTTTGTACAAAAGGGGTACGGACAACAGCCTCTTCCAATATTTTGGGAAACTATATTCCTATCTATAACGCGACAGTTGTTGATCGATACGAAAAAGCAGGAGCTATCTCTGTCGGGAAGCTGAACTGTGATGCATTTGCACACGGAAGTAGCGGTGAGAACTCCGACTTTGGTCCGACGAAGAACCCATGGAATTTAGAATATGTTCCTGGCGGCTCGTCAAGCGGTTCTGGAGCACTTGT
>DATEUZ010000067.1:0-4048 GCA_035282885.1 Patescibacteria group bacterium
TTCTTTCATTTCGATTCAAAAAAGACTTCAAAGCACAGTCCGGCCAACACGGCATGGGCAAGAAAAAGACAGGGAAAAGAGGATTTGACCTCGTTCTTGAGATCCCTGTCGGCACGCAGGTGACAGTGCGGGACAAAGGAGATCCAAAGAACTTTTTTGTGATGGACTTTTCCTTTCCAGGACAGAAAGAGCGTGTGGCAAAGGGAGGAAAGGGCGGGCTTGGGAATGTCCATTTTAAATCATCTACGCATCAGACGCCGTATGAACACGAGGAAGGAGGTCTTGGGGAAGAGAAGGAACTGACTATGGAACTCAAGCTTCTTGCCGATGTAGGCCTTGTGGGGCTGCCAAACGCAGGGAAATCATCGCTTCTTACTGTCATCAGCGCGGCACGGCCGAAAGTAGCGTCATATCCGTTTACGACCATAGAACCTTCCTTAGGCGTGACGGAGAAAGGCATTGTCGTCGCGGACATTCCCGGTTTAATTGAAGGCGCATCTTCTGGGAAAGGACTCGGTCATACGTTTCTTCGGCATATCGAGCGAACAAGATGTCTTGTTCATATGCTTGCGCTTGATTTGTCTAATGTCATCCCACCATCATTTGAAGACCTTTGGAATGCATACCAGAAAATAAGAAACGAGCTTAGACTCTATAATCCAACATTGACGAGGAAACCGGAAATCATCGTTTTGAACAAAATAGATCTTATTGAGAAAGGCTCTGTAGAGACATTTATAAAAGCATTTAGCAAGAAGAGAAAGAGAGTGATACCAATCTCCTGTGCAACCCATAAAGGATTGGATGAACTTCAGCAAGCGATTCAAAAGTGTGTAAAGAAAGTGTAAACGCTTGGGATTTCAGTAATAATTAGGTATAATACGCATGTGAGATTGGGCTCATAGGTAAACGGCATACCACGGTCTTCGCATGACCGTATTCCGGGTTCGATTCCCGGTGAGTCCACAGACATGCGATACACGCTCAAAAAGAAGGAACGCCCGTGTTTACTCACAAAGACATTTTTCCCACAATGACTGTCCCCGAACCGGTCAAACGCGCGATTCAAACCATCCTTCGCCTGAAGAAGAAAAAGAAAAAGGGTGCGATTCCTTTGTCTTTGATTATTCCCGCTCTCAACGAAGAAGATTATATCGGGCTTCTCCTTTCATCTCTTACAGAGCAGACCTATACAAACTTTGAGGTGATCGTGGTTGATGGGCGAAGTATCGACCATACAGTCAATGTTGTTTCTGCTTTTCAGGAAAAGCTTCCGAAGCTCACTACCCTCATTGCAGATAAAAGAAATCCGGGATACCAGCGAAATATCGGAGCACGCCAATCGATCCATCCGCTTCTCGTGTTTTTGGATGCTGACGTCATCGCTCCTCCTCAGTTTTTGGAAGAAGTTGTGTCGCGTATGCAAAAACGGGGGGCTGATATTGCCACCTGCTGGTGTGTTCCGGCGGAGACAGGTCAGAAAGATAAGGTGTTTTTATTTCTTCATAATATCGGGATCGGTTTTTCAAAATACATTTGGCCGATCGGTTGGGGCGCGAACATGGTAATAAGGCGGGACTGGTTTGAGAAGATTGGCGGTTTTGATGAAAAGATAGCGGTTGGCGAGGACCAAGACTTGTATCAGCGGGCAGTTAAAAAGGGGGCAAACTATCACATTTTTATGAATCCTCAAGTGCAACTTTCGATGCGTCGGATGAGGCGGGACGGGTATCTGAAGTATGGACTGAAACTTTTTAAGTCATTTTACTATGTGGTGTTTGTCGGAAAAATTAAGGATGTCAAAACGGTTGGTTGGGATATGGGCGGAAAAGTAGGGGAAGAAGAGTCGGTACAGAATAAGTTGGATTAAAGTATAATACGTCGCGAAAGGAAGGTCAAGTATGAAAGGGTCGTCTGACGAAAAACAAAGAAGAGAAGGGAAAACGATTGTTTCCTCAAGTGAGACTCGTCCGAGGATTTCCGTTGATTCCCTTTTGTATCTTCTCGAGTATGCAGATACGTATAAAAGAAAGGCTGTACCGGAAAAAGATCCTGAGCAACCGGTCACCTACTGGAGGTGGAGAGAACAAGGAGTCGGTGCCAAACCGGGACTCTGGTACGAGCGAGGGTGGTACGATGAAGGAGAATTTAAAGGACATGAATGGGAGAAGTTTGAACATCTCGGACCGGCAATGGAGCGGATTCGATTCGGACATCTTCCGTATCTTATCTATGAGATTCACGAGATGGGACGCATCATACGGCAGGGAGAGAATCTGACAAAAGCAGGGAGAAGTTGGAAAACAAGCTGGATCAAAGGGACAGCGTTTTTTCCACCTGATGAATTTGACGCTCGGATATTTTCTGTTTTTTCTTCTTTTTCCGATGTGGAGCGATCAGGCGGAAGAAAAGAACTTGTTGCGGGAGAACACAGTGGGAAGTTTTTTCGTGACCAAAGGGGTGAAGACGTAGCAGAGCGTGTCATTGTTCCAGGGAAAGACAGCGGAATTGCGGTCAGGATCTATCCCAGGGAAGTAGGATATGTGTTAGAGCAAGGGAAAGATCTATCGACTTCATCTGCAGGAACCGTCTGGTTCGATGCTGCCTGGAAGCTGGAATAGCCTGGTATAATATACATACCCAAAATTTGATCCAGACTCTGCTGGGCAAATTTTGAGATAATTCAGGAAAAGGAATACTAAGGAAAAACTTGGGTTTTGCCCTAAAGTAAAAGGGCCCGAAGTTTAAACGGTTGAACGTCTCCATGGCATGGAGAAGGCAAGGGGTTCGATTCCCCTCGGGTCCACAATCTGCATTACACAAGTAAGGATTTTTTATGGCACAAACTGAGAAACAGGAAGTCGATGCGTATAAGCGTTCTTTTATCGAACTGCTTCCTTTCTATGGAATCCGGGAACATGGAAAAACGACGTTTTCTGGCGAAAAATTAAAGATAGTAAAAGATTCATCGGGAAAATACATGTTTAAACGAGTACCTACCGGTACGCTTGAACGGATCATGAACCAAATTGCCGATTCACTACAGAAATAGTCAACATCGATCGTATTGAAATTTTATGAGGTGTTTCGTATAGTAAAGCCATGAAGTTTGTCGATACGTATATGACCTGTCAGGAATGCGGAAAAAGGTTTTGTTTCTCTGCGCGTGAACAGATGGGTTACGACGACAGAAAGATTGAAAGTCTTCCAGCTCGTTGCTTACACTGCCGAAAGGAACAACGAAAGAAAATGGCACTGCGTCAAAAAGGCATCCAGGAATATACGTGCAGAAAATGCGGCACAACGTTTTATGCTCCTTCCTCCCGCGAGGCGGTTTCCTTCTGTGACAGTTGCCTCTCACAGCTATCCCTTCTTGTCTAAGGCTTCATAGCCTTCTTTTCATCATAAAAGAAAGGTATAATAAAAAGGAGAAGATATATGAAACAACAGTACGATCCAAAATCAATTGAAAACACATGGCAGGAGATCTGGAAGAAAAAGGGAATTTATCACACACCCCAGAGATCATCAAAAAAGAAATATTACTGTTTAGTCATGTTTCCGTATTCTTCGGGCGATCTTCATATCGGGCATTGGTACAACTTTGCTCCTACTGATGTCCATGCACGGTATATGAGAATGCAGGGAAGAAATGTTCTCTTTCCGATAGGGTTTGATGCGTTTGGATTGCCTGCGGAAAACGCCGCTATGAAACGAAGTAACCTCCATCCTTCTGACTGGACCCAAAATAATATTAAAACCATGACTGTTCAGCTTGAGCACATGGGTGCGATGTACGACTGGGACCGCGTCGTCGATACGACCGATCCTTCGTATTACAGATGGACGCAGTGGATGTTTATTCAGCTTTTCAAAAAGGGTCTGGCCTATAAAACGATGGCTCCTGCGAACTGGTGTCCGCAATGCCAAACGGTTTTAGCGAATGAACAGGCGGAAAACGGAGTCTGTTGGCGGTGCGGATCGGAAGTCACGCGCAAAGATATCAATCAATGGTTTTTCAGGATTACTGCGTATGCTGACGAACTTT
>DATEUZ010000068.1:0-17866 GCA_035282885.1 Patescibacteria group bacterium
TGACTCCGCCTACCACAACCGCAGCTTTCTTCAGGACAAGTTTTTCAACCTTTCCTATCTTTCCCTTATCTTTCCCGGCTGTGACAATGACTTCGTCGCCAATTCTTACTTTCATTCTTATAAAACCTCCTGGGCAAGTGAAGCAATTTTCTTGTAGCCCAAATCGCGAATTTCCCTGGCTACTGGTCCGAATACTCGCGTTCCCCTCGGATTTTTATCTTTCAGATTATCTATAATGACTGCTGCATTGTCGTCAAACCTGATATAGGACCCGTCTGGTCGCCCGAATTCTTTCCTCGTTCTCACGATAACTGCTTTCACTTTTTGATGATTTTTTACCATTCCTTGTGGATCCGCACCTTTCACAACTGCACTGACCACATCGCCAATATAGCCGAATCTGCGTTTGGATCCTCCAAGAACCTGCATCACATAGAGTGACTTTGCTCCTGTATTATCAGCAACCGTTAATCGAGTTCGAAGCTGAATCATTTCTTCATAACCTCCGCAACAATCCATCGTTTTTCTTTCGAAATTGGTCTTGTTTGAGCAATTTTCACCGCGTCACCTACTGCGACTTTCGTTTCACAATGCACTTTATATTTTTTCGTAAATTTCATCCCCTTTTTGTACAAAGGATGCATCTTCCTTGTTTCAATCATGACGACCACAGTTTTATCCATGCCGGTTTTCACAACAGTGCCGATCATATAGGTCTCTGATCGCTTCACTTCTTTACTTTTCACTGCCAAGCTCCTTCTCGCGAATATATGTTTTAAGAATGGCGATTTCTTTTTTCCTTGCAGACAGTGAGTGGACATTTTTCAATTTTCCGATCGACTGCTCCATGATAAGATCAACCAGTTCTTTTTGCTTTTTTACGACCAGCTCGCCGAGCTCTTTTTTTGATTTCTTTTTCAGATCGTTTTTCTGATCACGCTTCATGTTCTTCCTCTGAAATAATAATCGTCTTTAACGGTAACTTGTGGCTTGCGAGCCGTAATGCTTCACGCGCAGTATCTTTTGTGACGCCTGCCATTTCAAAAATAATTCTTCCTGCTTTCACGACTGCGACATACTTGTCAACCGGACCTTTCCCGCTTCCCATTCTTGTCTCAGCAGGCTTCTTTGTAATCGGTTTGCTCGGAAAGACGCGAATCCAAATTCTTCCTCCGCGCTTCGTGTACCTCGTCATTGCCCGACGTGCGGCCTCAATTTGCGCTGAAGAAAGGAAACCGGACTGAATTACCTTCAATCCGAACTCGCCAAACTCTAAGGCTGAACCACGATGTGCAAGTCCTTTATTCGTTCCTTCAAACTGAAACCGATATTTTGCCCTTTTGGGTACCAACATCTCTTAGTCCTCTTTATCTTCCTTATGAATCCAAACTTTTACTCCAACATATCCTGACCTTGTGAGTGACGGTGCCGTTGCATAGTCGATATTCTTTCGAATCGTCTGAAGCGGCACACTTCCCTGAACATATTTTTCTCTTCGAGCGATTTCTGCTCCGGAAATTCTTCCTGTAAGTGCAATTTTCACTCCTTTTGCGCCTGCGTTCATGACTTTCTCAATCGCCTGTTTGGCAACTCTCTTCGGTGGCATTCGGCGGGCTATTTGATCCGAAATATTCATTGCAACAAGATATGCGTTCAAATCAGGATGCTTTACTTCTTTTACCTGTACGTCCACCCGAAAGTCTTTCGGAAGATCGTCAGACTTTACCGCATCGGTAATATATTTCTTCAACTGTTCCAGTCCCGATCCGCCCCGACCGATCACAACACCTGGCCGTGCGACATGCATAATGACGGTCATCTTATTGATCAACCGTTCAATCTCAATATTCGTCACTCCGGCTGGTTTTAACTTTTTCATTAACTCACGTCTGAGTAACACGTCTTTTAAGACAAACTGTTGATATGTTTTTTTATTCGCAAACCAGCGAGATTGCCACGTGTGGCGCGTTCCTAATCGAAATATAAATGGATTAACCTTTTGTCCCACTCTTATCCTCCAATACAATATGAATGTGTGACGTTCGTTTCTTTATCCCATGAGCTCTTCCTCTGGACACTGGTTGGTACCTTTTGAACACAGGTCCTTCGGAAATCTCAATCTGTTTAAAACGAAGCGCCTCTTCTTTTAATTGAAGATTGTTTTTCGCATTTGAGAGTGCCGTTCGGATTGTCTTTCCGATAAAAAAAGCTCCTTTTTTATTAGTCTGTCCCAACACCGTCAGTGCCTCCTGAGGAGAAAGATGTTTAATCGCATCAACAATCTCCCGCAGTTTTTGCGGAGACATGCGCACAAATTTTGTTGTTGCCCGAACTTCCATACATCTTCTCCCTAGTGACGAGCAGCTTTCTCTGTCACTTTTCCATGGCCATGAAACGTTCGCGTCGGAGCAAATTCCCCTAATCTATGACCGACCATGGATTCTGTCACATACACTTCAATAAACGCTCGACCATTATGTATAAGAAATGTAAACCCTACCAGTTCTGGCGAAATTTGGCTGCTCCTTGCCCATGTTTTGATCGGTTCTTTCTTCCCAAGACCTTTAAGCTTTTGTACTTTCTTCAATAATTTCTCGTCAACGTATGGACCCTTCTTTGAAGAACGTGCCATTACTTGCGCCTCCGTTGAATAATAAATCTATTAGATAGTTTTCTTTTTCTGGTTTTCTTCCCCAATGTCTTTTTGCCCCAAGGGGATTTGGGAGATGGCATACCGATTCCTGATCTTCCTTCACCACCGCCATGCGGATGAGACCTTGGATTTTGGGCAACGCCTCGAACAGATGGACGGATTCCCATCAATCTTTTTCTCCCGGCTTTCCCTAATTTAATATTTCTTTTGTCAATATTTCCTACCTGCCCAACGGTTGCCCGGCTTTGTAAAGGAACAATCCTAATTTCTCCTGAGGGTATCCGAAGCTGAGCATAGGTATCGTCTTTACTTTGTATGATAACAGACGAACCTGCTGATCGAGCCAATTTTGCTCCTTTTCCAGGTTCCAACTCTACTGCATGAATCACAGTACCAGCCGGAATCTTGAAAAGAGGAAGGGCATTGCCTACTTTGATATCGGCTTCTTCTCCCGAGATGACCTCATCTCCGACAGAAAGGCCGTTTGGCGCTAAAATATATCTCTTTTCTCCGTCTGCGTAGTATAACAGAGCAATGTTTGCTGAACGATTCGGATCGTATTCAATCGCTGTAACCATGGCTTTCACGCCATCTTTGCTTCGCTCAAAATCAATGTCTCGATAAAATCTCTTTTGTCTTCCGCCTTGATGCCGAACGGTAATTCTCCCTGTGTTGTTTCGTCCTGAGTTTTTCGGAAGAAGCGTTACGAGGGAGCGCTCTGGCACCACTTTCGTTATTTCCTCATTGGTGAGGCTTGTCCTGTGTCTTCTTCCTGGTGTAACCGGTTTATACGATCGTATAGGCATTATTCACTTACCTCAAAAAGATTAATTTTCTCTCCAGATTTGAGTTTCACAAGAGCTTTTTTGTACGACGGTGTCTCTGTAAGGAGTCTCCGTCTTCCAGATCGACGAACCTTCCCTACAATCCGCATAGTTCGAACCTCTTCTACGTGAACGTTGAATTGAGACTCAACCATTCGTTTTATCTCTTCCTTTGTCGTATCAAGAACAACCCTAAAGGTAAACCATCCATCCTTGGCGTCAGTAATACTTTTCTCAGTAATAATCGGTCGTCTTAGTTTTTGTGCGTTACCCATTTTTTCTCTAATCCTTCAATACTTTCCTTCATAAAAAGAACGATTTCAGAATTCACTACAGCATATGTTGAAAGATCTGTGAAAGGAACCATCGACACTGTTGGAAAATTTCGGGTTGCCAGAGTCACTCTTTCCTCTTTCCCCGGAAGGACAAGAAGAATTTTTTTATCTTGCAACTGAAGTTTCGTTAAAATCTCTCTCATCTCCCTTGCTTTTGGCTGAATTGTCGTTAAACCCTCAACAGCAACCATCTCTTTTTCTTTCCGCTTTAACGTGAGAGCAGAAAAGAGCGCTTTCCTTTTCATCACAGGCGAAAGATGGAGTTGATAGTTCTTTGGTTTTGGCCCGTGAGCAACACCGCCACCGACCCAAAGGGGAGACCGGATTGAGCCTTGCCTCGCACGGCCTGTTCCTTTCTGTCTCCAAGGTTTTCTTCCGCCACCCCTCACTTCTCCTCGTGATTTGGTACGTACTGTTCCCTGACGAAGATTCATAAGATGGATGTGAATAGCCTGGGTGATAAGATCTTCTGAAACTTCCACGTCAAAAATATCCTTTGGAAGAGCAACGTCTTTCTTTATCTCTCCCTGGATATTCATCAGAGGAATACTGATTGATTCCTTCTTTTTTTCGTCCCCCGTAGATTTTTTTGTCACCTTTGGCATTATATCTTTCCTTTCGATACACGGATAAGACTCCGAATATGTCCCGGAACAAGTCCTCGGACAATAAGTAAGTTCTTCTCAGTATCTAAATCAAAAACTTCTAAGCCGCCGACTGTCACTGTCTCTCCACCGGCCCTTCCCGCCATTCGTTTCCCTTTCATCACCCTGCCCGGTGTTGTCCTGTTTCCGATTGAGCCTGGAGCTCGATGCCTATCTGATTGACCGTGTGTCTTCGGTCCACCCGCGAAGCCGTGTCGTTTTACAACTCCCGTAAATCCCTTCCCTTTTGATGTCCCCGACACTGCAATGGGATCTCCTTTTTGAAAAACATCACCAACTGTAATGACTTTTCCTAACGTGACATCTTCGTTTTTCTCGAGTCTCACTTCTTCCAAAAGAAGAGGGGCTTTCGTTACGTTTGCCCCTTTCAGATGTCCTTTTAGTGCTTTGCTTGCTTTCTTCTTTTCTCCATACGAAAGCTGGGCCGCCATGTAGCCATCTTTTTCTTTTGTTTTCAGTTGAGTGACGACACAAGGACCAATCTCCAATACAGTGAGAGGAACTCGTCTCCCGTCTTGGGTAAACCCTTGTGTAATCTTTAGTTTCTTCCCTAACAATGTCTGTACCATAGTTTCCTTTTTAAGCAACATCGAAAGAAGTAGGGACTGATCATTGTCCCCACTTTCTTTTTTGCTCCCAGCACTTTGCTTACGTTACATCTTTAGTTCGATGTGAACGCCAGCTGGAAGTTCCAGGTGCATAAGAGAATCAATTGTATTCCCTGTTGGTTCGACAATGTCGATAAGACGTTTATGGGTGCGGATCTCGAAGTGTTCCTTCGCATCCTCATCTACATGAGGAGAGGTGAGAACGGTAAAGTGTTGCTTCTTGGTGGGAAGAGGGACAGGCCCTACGACCTTCGCACCAGTACGAAGCGCAGTATCAAGTATCTGCTGACAACACTGATCCAGCACTCTGCTGTCGAACGATTTTAAACGTACCCTAATGCGACCTTTTGCCAACGTACCACCTCTTTGTTTTACGCAATAACCTTTGTAATGACTCCTGCACCAACCGTCACGCCACCTTCACGGATAGCAAATCGCATTTCTTCTTCCATGGCGACAGGAACGATCAGTTTCACTTTCAAGTTAACATTATCTCCCGGCATCACCATTTCCGTGCCCTGAGGGAGTGTCACTTCTCCTGTGACGTCGGTTGTTCTTAGGTACAACTGTGGTCTGTAGCCACTAAAGAATGGCGTGTGGCGACCGCCTTCTTCCTTACTCAAGATGTAGACTTGTGCTTCAAATTCCGTATGAGGCTTGATTGTTCCCGGCTTCGCAAGAACTTGACCACGTTCTACGTCATCTTTCTCGATCCCTCGAAGAAGGACTCCGACGTTATCACCTGCAAGACCTTCATCGAGTTGTTTTCGGAACATCTCTATTCCAGTGACAACTGACTTCCTGGTCTTTTTAATACCGACAATTTCTATTTCTTCGTTGAGTTTAACCTTTCCTCGTTCAATTCTCCCGGTAACAACCGTTCCTCTTCCTTTAATAGAAAAAACATCTTCGATAGACATCATGAATGGTTTATCAAGAGGTCGCGCAGGAGTTGGAATGTATTCATCAACTTTCTTCATCAGCTCAAGAATCTTTTCCTGCTGTTCCTTATCTCCCTCTAAGGCCTTCAGAGCTGATCCGCGAATAATCGGGACTTCGTCTCCCGGAAATTCGTACTTCTTCAGAAGCTCGCGAACTTCCATCTCCACAAGATCGAGAAGCTCTGGATCGTCCACCATGTCCACTTTATTAATAAAGACCACAATGCTTGGCACATTGACTTGACGTGCCAAAAGAAGGTGTTCTCTTGTTTGTGGCATAGGACCGTCAGGAGCAGAAACCACTAAAATGGCGCCGTCCATTTGGGCTGCGCCTGTAATCATGTTTTTAATATAGTCTGCGTGTCCCGGACAGTCGATATGAGCATAGTGACGCTTTTCCGTCTCATATTCAACGTGGGTGATTGCAATCGTAATTCCGCGCTGTCTCTCTTCGGGAGCGTTATCAATCTCCTCGAATTTCATTGCCTTCGCAAGTCCTTTTGATGATAAGACTTGAGTAATTGCTGACGTCAGGGTTGTCTTCCCATGGTCGACATGCCCGATCGTCCCGATATTAATATGTGGCTTTGTGCGCTCAAATTTTGTTCCTGCCATGTATATTTACCTCCATATACATTTTACTATTTTCTATATGTTAATTACTACCTTTTGTTACCAACTGTTCTTGAATATTCTTCGGTACCTCCTCGTAGTGGGAAGGCTCCATATAATAACTCGCCCTACCTTTACTTATCGACCGAATTGCTGTCGCATATCCGCCCATTTCAGCAAGAGGAACTAATGCTGTAATCACGCGGGCTGTTCGTCTTTCTTCTGTTCCTAAAATCTGTGCTCTTTTTGCGGACAGGTCTCCGATCACGTCTCCCATAAACTCTTCAGGAGTTGTGACCTCGACTCTCATGATCGGTTCAAGAAGCGTAGGGTCACCTTTTCTCATTGCATCCTTGAAAGCCATAGAGCCTGCGATCTTAAATGCAATTTCTGACGAGTCAACTTCGTGATAGGACCCGTCGTAAAGGGCGACCTTCACATCCGTCACCGGATATCCGGCAATCACTCCTGTTTTCTCTGCTTCAACAATACCTTTCTCGACTGCGGGAATAAATTCTCTCGGAATTGATCCTCCGACGATTTCTGAGAGAAATTCATTTCCCTCTCCTCTCGCTTTCGGTTCAATCCGGACAAAACAGTGTCCATATTGTCCTCGACCGCCAGACTGCCGAATGTATTTTCCTTCTGCTTCAGCAATCTTTTTGACCGTCTCTTTGTACGCAACCTGAGGATTTCCCGTATTCGCCTCTACCTTAAACTCACGTCGCATCCTCTCGACAAGAACCTCAAGATGCAGTTCTCCCATCCCTGCAATAATCGTCTGACCAGTTTCTGGATGAGAGCTTACACGAAATGTCGGATCTTCTTCTGAAAGCTTATTTAAGGCCATACCGAGTTTTTCTTGGTCTGCTTTCGTCTTTGGCTCGATAGCAAGAGAAATCACTGGATCAGCAAACGTAATCTGTTCGTACACAATGGGATGACCTGCATCTGTTAATGTGTCTCCGGTTGTCGTTTCTTTCAATCCAACCAAAGAAACGATTTCTCCGGCATATGCCTCTTTAACTTCTTCCCTGTGATCTGCATGCATCAAAAGCACACGTCCGACCCTTTCCTGAGTCTTCCTTGTCGCGTTTTGAACATAAGAACCAGCTTTTAATGTGCCAGAATAAATTCGCGTATACGTTAATCGTCCGACATGCGGATCCGTTTGGATCTTGAATGCAAGCATAGAAAGAGGGGCCTCAACATTCGCTTCTCGGGTCTCCTCCTGATTTGTGCTTGGATTATAGCCTGAAACATGGGGTATGTCAAGCGGGGAAGGCAAAAACTCGACGACTGCATCCAAAAGCGGCTGTACTCCTTTATTCCGTAAAGAAGAACCGCAGTAGACAGGCACAAGTTCATTCTTAATTGTTGCTTTTCTTAAGGCTCGTTTGAGTTCGTCAACACCCGTTTCAATACCATCCAAGTATTTTCCGAGGAGTTGATCATCTGTCTCTGCGATCTGTTCGACAAGTTCCGCCCTCTTTTGTTCAACCTGTTCCTTGATATCAGCGGGAATCTCAGACTCCTTGTATGTTGCACCCGTGTCGTCTCCCTCCCAAATCAAGGCTTTTCTTTCCAAAAGGTCAACGGCACCTTTAAAGGTTTCTTCAGCCCCAATGGGAAATTGCATAACTGCCGTTT
The DNA here is from genome assembly GCA_035282885.1 of Patescibacteria group bacterium. Lineage (GTDB taxonomy): Bacteria > Patescibacteriota > Microgenomatia > DATDVM01 > DATDVM01 > DATDVM01. The sequence continues at coordinate 8,289 of DATEUZ010000068.1, forward strand.
TTGCCCCGAGCCTGTCGTTTATCGTCTCAATCGTCCTTTTGAAGTCTGCACCCAACTTATCCATCTTATTCACAAAACAGATCCTCGGAATATGGTATTTGTCGGCTTGACGCCACACCGTTTCTGACTGACTCTGCACTCCTTCTTCTGCGTCAAGAACCGTTACTCCTCCGTCTAAAACGCGAAGTGACCTCTCGACCTCAGCGGTGAAGTCAATATGCCCTGGAGTATCTATAATATTAATCCGGGTATCTTTCCAAAAACAGGTTGTTGCAGCTGAAACGATTGTAATTCCTCTTTCCTTTTCCTGATCCATCCAATCCATAACCGTTGTTCCCTCATCAATATTTCCCAACTTGTAAGTTTTTCCTGTATAAAAGAGGATTCTCTCTGTTGTTGTCGTTTTGCCCGCGTCAATATGCGCAATAATTCCGATATTGCGGATTTTTTCAAGCGGATATATACGTGTTTCTTCTTGTTTTGCCATATCGTTCTTTTTCCCTATGAAAAAATCCTTGTCTTCTTCAGTGAACAGGTTCCTTCACTTGACAAGGATCATTCTTTTACCACCGGAAGTGGGAAAACGCCTTATTGGCATCAGCCATTTTCTGCGTATCTACTCGTTTTTTGACTGCTCCGCCCTGATTATGCGCTGCATCAATAATTTCGGCAGCAAGTTTTGCGCTCATCGTTTTAAAATCTTTATTTTGTCTTCCTGTCGCGGCAAAAATAAGCCAACGGATAGCCAGGGACTCTTTTCTTCTCCCCCGTACTTCCATCGGAACCTGATACGTTGCTCCTCCGACACGTCGTGGGCGAACTTCCGTTTGTGGAGTAATATTCCTCATGGCTTCTTCAAACACATCAAGAGGATCTCTTTTTGTCTGAGCCTTTACCTCATCTAACGCGGTATACACAAGCTTTCTCGCGACCTGCTTTTTCCCGCTCTCCATAATCCGGTTAATAAACCGCGTAATAAGTTCGCTATTATAAATTGGATCTGCTTCAATTTTTCGTAACGGTGTAATTCCTGATCTAGGCATTAGTTTCTTCTCCTGATGTTGGTTTTACCGGTTTTCCACCTTCACGTCTTGCTCCGTACTTTGAACGCGATGTGGCTCTGTTTTTTACTCCACCCGCATCGTACTTTCCTCGAATGATGTGATACTTCACGCCCGGAAGGTCCTTAACTCTCCCCCCTCGAATGAGCACAATTGCGTGTTCAGCTATTTCGTGTCCGATCCCTGGAATGTAGGCTGTTACTTCTTGTTTATTGGAAAGGCGGACCCTCGCGACCTTTCGCAAAGCTGAGTTTGGTTTCTTGGGAGTCATTGTCTTTACCACGGTGACTACTCCACGCTTTTGCGGATTCGGAAGGATCAACATACGCTGATCTTTTGCATTAAAGGTCTTTCGCAGCGCAACTGCTTTTACCTTCTTATTAATTTTTTTCCTACCCTTTCGGATAAGTTGACGAATCGTTGCCATTTTCCTTCTCCACAAAAAAGAGGGAACCTCTCCTCCCCCTTCTATTCCAAATGTGCTCTGTCTGATTCAGTTGGAATTAATCGCCCAATTATAACATTTTCTTTCAGTCCCAGCAATCGATCGACTTTTCCCTCTAAACAAGCATTCGTCAAAACGGACGTTGTTTCCTGGAAGGAAGAGGCGGAAAGCCAAGATTCCGTATATAACGCTGCACGGGTGATACCGAGTATCGTCACTTGCGCGACCGCAGGTTGACCACCTTCAGCAAGTATTTTTTCATTTTCTTCTTCAAATCTCGTTTTTTCAATAAGTTCCCCCGGAAGAAGACTTGTGTCACCCGGGCTCTCGATGCGCACCTTATCGCTCATTTTACGAACAATGACTTCTACGTGTTTATCGGAAATCGAGATTCCCTGGGTTTCATAGACCTTCTGGACTTCTCTCACAACATACGTCTGCGATGCACGGAGTCCTTTCACCCGCAATAACTCTTTAATATCGAGATGTCCAGTCGCTAAGGGAGTGGCTGCGACAATAAGTTGTCCTTCCTCTACAAGAAGTTCAGCCGTGGCAGGGACAAAGTATTCTCTTTCTTCCGCTGGTTTTACCCCGACTCCTTTCACTTTCACCTTAAATCCTTCAGGAATTTCCTCTAAAGATACTTTTCCTGCAATTTCGGAAATCGGCGCAAGGACCTTCGGAGTTCGTGCTTCGAACACTTCTTCCACACGAGGAAGACCTTGCGTAATATCAAGTCCAACAATTCCGCCCAAGTGAAATGTTCTCATGGTCAACTGTGTTCCTGGCTCACCAATCGATTGAGCGGCAATAACGCCAACGGGCGTTCCGAATGAAACGATCTCTCTTGTGGAAAGATCCCACCCATAACAGTGTTGACAAATTCCATGTCGTGTTTCACAAGTGAGAGGGGAACGTAACCACACCGATGATATGTCAGCTTTTTCTATCAATGAGACAATGTCTTCTGTTATCTCGGTGTTTGCCTCAACAACCACCTTCTTTGTCTTTGCATCAACAATTTTTCTGGCCGTAAAACGACCTAAGATGCGATCTCCCAGAGAGCTTGTCTTTACATCTTCTCGTATAATCTCGACACCCTCTTTGGTTCCGCAATCTTCCTCTCTGACAAGGACGTCATGAGACACATCGACGAGTCGTCGTGTCAAATATCCTGCATCAGCTGTCTTGAGTGCTTTATCTGCAAGACCTTTCCTCGCACCTCTCGCCGTAGTGAAGTATTCAAAAACGGTTAATCCTTCTCTGAAGTTAGATTTTGTCGGAAGTTCAACAATCCGTCCGGTTGGATCAGCAACCAATCCTCTCATACCTGCAAGCTGCTTAATCTGATCCCTCGTCGCTCGAGTTCCTCCCGAACCGATGATCATCTTTACCGAGTTGTTTTCATCAAAGTTTTCCCACGTCTTATTTGCAAGCTCCTCTGTTGTATCAATCCAGACCTGATTCGAAAGCCTCTTTTTCTCTTCCAATGTCATCAAGCCTCGACGGAAACTACGCTCAATATCGGCGACTTGTTGATCTGCTTTTTGAATAATAGACGTCTTCTTGTCGCTAATCTTATTGTCAAAGACTGAAACCGAGAGACCCGATATTGTTGCGCCTTCAAATCCAAATGTTTTTATATCATCAATCAGTTTTACCGTTTCATCCCGACCGACCTTCTTATAGGACTCAGTAATAAGCTGTTTCACACCCTTAGCATCGACAGCTTTGTTGATAAATCGGAGTCGTTCCGGAAGGATCATATTAAAAAGAATTCGACCAACAGTTGTTTCGAGAAGGGCTCCATTTGTTCGAACAGTCATCAGCGTTCTCATCCCTAACTTATCATTCTGTAAAGCCGTAATTGCCTCTTCAAAGTTCGCAAACACTCTTTCTGTTTCATCCTTTTCGTTCGTACTTGTAAAGTAGAAGACTCCCATCGCCATTTCTTTGTTTGGAAAGGTGACTGGTGTTCCATCTGCCGGTTTTAACAAATTCTTCACCGACATCATGGACTCTTCTGTCTCTTTCTGCGCTGCTTTGGACAGTGGAATGTGAATTGCCATTTGGTCACCATCAAAGTCAGCATTGTATCCCGCACAGACACAAGGATGGATTTGGATTGCGCTTCCCTCGATTAAGACCGGATAAAATCCTTGAAAACCGAGTTTGTGAAGCGTCGGGGCTCTATTTAAAAGGATTGGGTGTTTTTCTGTAATCGCCTCTAGTATATCCCAGACTTCTTCTGTACGTCGTTCCAAAAGCCCTTTTGCTGATTTAATATTCGGCGCAAATCCCCGCATGATAAGTTCTCTTAAGACAAATGGTCGGAACATTTCAAGAGCCATCTCTTTTGGAAGACCGCATTGATCGAGCTTGAGATGCGGCCCGACAACAATCACTGAACGACCGGAATAATCAACTCGTTTCCCGAGAAGATTCTGTCTGAAGCGTCCCTGTTTTCCTTTGAGCATATCTGAAAGCGAACGAAGTTCTCTGCCGCGACGGCGAACACCAATGCGCTGCACTGAGTCAATGAGCGCATCAACAGCTTCCTGAAGCATCCGTTTTTCGTTTCGTAAAATGACCTCTGGGGCGCCAAGATCCATCAGGTGTCTCAAACGATTATTCCTATTGATGACTCTTCGATACAGATCATTCAGATCGCTTGTCGCAAACCTTCCGCCCGAAAGCTGCACCATAGGTCGTAAATCTGGAGGAATAACAGGAAGAACCGACAGCACCATCCATTCTGGCCTAATTTCTGCTTTCCTCAAACTCTCTGCAATTCGCAACCGTTTTGTGGCTTTAATATACTTTTGCCCTTTTGCACTCTGAACTTCTTCACGGAGTGTTGCCGCTATCTTATCAACATCGAGTTGTTGCAATACTTTGACAATCGCCTGAGCGCCCATTTCCAAGGTTAAAAACGACGTTGCATCATACTCTGACAACTTGAAAAATTCTTCTTCAGAAAGAAGACCAAGCGGTCTTGATCCTTTCACAAGCGTTTCTATGGTCTTAAATACTTCATCCGCCCGATCTTGTTCAGAAAGAAACTCGTCTTTTACAATCATCAATCTTTGCTTATGTTTCAACTCTATTTCCTCTACTGCGAGTTCTCTTCCTTCTTTCTCTTTCACCTTCTTGGAAAGACTCTTTTTTCCATCGTTAAGCGTTTTTTGCAGATCCTTTTCCTTCTGATCGTAGGCTTCTTTCAGACTCTTTTTCTTTTCATCAAGCTTTTGTTGAAGAGTTTTGATGATTTCCGCTTGTTTTTCTTTATCGACTGCTGTGATTAAGTACTTCGCGAAATAAATAACCGACTCAAGGTGACGGGACGAAATATCAAGAAGAAGTGACAATTTACTTGGTGCTCCCTTAAAAAACCAGACATGGGCCACAGGGGAAGCAAGTTTGATGTGGCCCATGCGCTCACGCCGTACGCGTGATTGTGTTACCTCGACACCACATTTGTCACAAATAATTCCTCGGTGTCGAATCCTTTTATATTTGCCGCAATAACATTCCCAGTCTTTTACTGGACCAAAAATCCTCTCATCAAAAAGACCATCTTTTTCTGGTTTCAACGTTCGATAGTTAATGGTTTCAGGCTTTGTCACTTCCCCATGAGACCATTCGAGAATTTTCTCTGGAGAAGCTAATTTTATTTTTAATCCATCAAAATCAAGGAGTTCACTGATCTTTGCCATATCTATCCTTCCTTTTTCTCCTCTTTCGCTGGTTCAGCTTTCTCTTCTTCTTTTTGACCGTTCCCTGCTTCTTCAATTTCCATCGGGCTTTTTTCAGCCTGTATCTCTTCTTCAACCGCAACTACCTGGGAACCAGCCGCTTCAGCAAGCTTCTCACCCTGTTCCTGATTTTTTTCTTCTTTCACAACCTGTTCCACACCTTCTTCAACTTCCTGAACTTTGGGTTCCACTGGTTCGACATCTAAGGAAAGGCTGTTCAACTCTTTAATTAAGACCTTGAAACCTTCTGGTATCTTTGCTTCAGGAATATCCATTCCTTTCACAATTGCCTCAAAGGCTTTTGCTCGGCCAACGACGTCATCTGATTTAATCGTCAACATTTCCTGTAGTGCGTGGGCCGCTCGGTGAGCTTCAAGTGCCCACACCTCCATCTCTCCTAATCGCTGACCTCCCATTTGGGCTTTTCCGCCAAGTGGTTGTTGCGTGACAAGAGAATACGGACCAGTGGATCTGGCATGGGTTTTGTCTTCAACCATATGGATCAATTTCAAAATATAGGCTGTTCCCACGACGACAGGCCGATTATACGGATTTCCGGTAAATCCGTTGTACAGTACGTCTTTTCCATCTAATGGGAGTCCCGTCTTTTCTAACTGGTCGACAATCCTCTCCTCATTTATCTTTTCAAAAACCGGGACCGCAACTTTAATACCGAGTTTCTGTGCAGCACGACCTAAGTGAGCTTCGAGTAATTGTCCAAGGTTCATACGGGCAAGAACCGATAAGGGCGAAATAATAATGTCGACCGGAGTACCATCCGAAAGATACGGCATATCTGCGGCATGAACAATTCGTGAAATAACGCCTTTGTTTCCGTGACGTCCTGCCAATTTATCTCCTACTCGAATTTTACGAAGTTGGGCAACACGCACCTTGATAAGTTTTAAGGTACCAGCCTCCAACTCATCTCCTTCTTCACGACTTAAGATTTGGACATCAATGACCGTTCCTCTTTCTCCGTGAGGCATTCGTAAACTGGTATCTCGTACTTCCCGAGCCTGCTCTCCAAAAATTGCACGCAGCAACCGTTCTTCAGCAGTAAGCTCTGTTTCTCCTTTGGGGGCGATCTTCCCTACAAGAATATCGTTCGGTTCGACCTCTGCGCCAACAACAACGATACCATCCTCATCGAGATTTCTTAGGGCTTCTTCCCCGACATTCGGAATATCTCGTGTTGTTTCTTCTGGTCCTAATTTCGTATCAACAACCGATGCTTCATATTCCTCAATATGAATCGAGGAAAGAAGATCTTCTCTTACCATTCTGTCAGAGACAACAACAGCATCCTCGTACCCTAGGCCTTCATAGCTCATGTATGCAATAAGGATGTTCTGCCCGAGTGCGATTTCTCCCTGATCTGAAGCAGGACCATCGATGATGATGTCGCCTTTTTTCACCTGTTGATCTACTAATACAGTCGGCTGTTGACTATAGCAGGTACTTTGAGCGCTTCGAAGGAATTTCTGAATCGGAAATGTCTTTTCTTGACCACGTTTTCTTCCTTTTACTGTTACTTTTGTTGCGTCGGCAAATGTCACCTTTCCGTCAAACTCAGATCTCACAACCCTTCCCATAGCCTCTGCGACTGCTTTCTCCATACCGGTTCCAACAATAGGTGCTGCTGGCTTCAGAAGGGGAACGGCCTGACATTGCATATGTGTACCCATCAGCGCACGTCCGGTTTCGTCATGATGGACAAAAGGAATAAGTGAAGCTGACGTTCCGACAATCTGTCGAGGAACAACGTCTATATATTCAACTTGTGTTACCGGTATTTCTAAAAATTCACTCTGATATCTGATAGGAACACGCTCTGCTTGTATGTACCCCTCTTCATCAATCGGCAAGTCTGCAAGCGTAATATAATGGTTCTCCTCGTCATCTGCAGCCAGGTACACAATCTCATCGGTCACTCGCATCTTCTGCGTCTTTGCATCCTTTACGACTTTTTTATACGGGGCCTCTAAAAATCCGAATTCATTGACTCGGGCGTAGAGCGTCAAATACGTTACGAGCCCGATATTCGGTCCTTCTGGAGAACGAATCGGACAAATGCGACTGTATTGGGATGAGTTGATGTCACGGATAGAAAATGCAGCCCGTTCCCGAGAAATTCCACCTGTTCCCATCACGGATAATCGTCTCAGATTATCGATTTCTGAGAGTGGGTTTGTTTTATCTAAAATTGTTGAGAGTTGGGAGCTTCTGTAAAATTCGTTGATAGCAGAAATCAATGGTCGTGCATTCACGAGGGTTGCAGGGGTAATCAGGATATCCGGACCGGAAAGGCTCATCTTCTCCTTGATTGCTTTTTCCAAACGGAGAAGGCCAATACGAAATGCACTATTCGCAACTAACTCTCCGACTCTTCTGACCCTGCGGTTCGCCAAATGGTCGATGTCGTCAACTTTTCCGATACCATTTTGTACATTAATCAAAAATGCAATAGTCGCGACCACGTCTTCTTTTGTAAGCATCCAGTGATCGGGATCGTTGGGAATAGAAATCCCAAGACGCTTATTAATTTTATACCGTCCCACTTTATCAAGGTTGTAACGGCGGGGATCAAAAAACATCGACGTGATAAGCTCTTGCGCATTGTCGAGGATAGCAGGCTCCCCCGGCCTCATCTTCTTATAAATCTCAAGGAGCGCTTCAGTCGTTGATTTTGTTGGATCTTTCTCAATCGTTTTTAGAATGAATTGGTGATCCGGATTTGTATCAGCTCCCTTAAAAAGCTTCGCTATCTCTTCGTCAGCACCGATCCCTAGTGCCCGTAAAAAAGTCGTGACGGGAAATTTTCTTTTCCTGTCGATTTTGACGGTGACGAGGTCATTTTTTGTAATAGTAAATTCCAACCAGGAACCGCGCATCGGACGAAGTTCAGCCGTGTATAACATGCGTCCGGTCACCGTATCGATATATCCAGAAAAAAACACGCCCGGCGAGCGGACGAGTTGATTGACGACGACCCGTTCAATTCCGTTAATGACAAAAGTTCCCCACTCCGTCATTGCAGGAATATCACCTAAGAATACATCCTGTTTGGTCACTTCTCCTGTTTGTTTACTTGTAAGAACTGCTTCCGCTTTGAGCGGAAAGTCATAAGAAAGCCCTTTTTCCAGGGCTTCTTCAACAGTTATTTTGGGTTTCCCGACTATGTGCTTTCCGAAACGAAGGCTCCAGTTCTTTCCAGTAAAATCCTCAATTGGAGAAATCTCCTGGAGGAGGTTCGCGATGCCATCCTGAAGAAACCACTGATAAGAATCCGTTTGAACAGCGGTTAAATGTAAAGGGGGGAGCAGCTCATTTTTTCGGCCCCAAGACTGACGCTTGCTTTCAATAAAACCGGAAGGCATAAAGATTTATAACTCCACCGTTGATGAATTCAAAAATATGTTGCTTTTCGCAACACCATGGGAAACAAAAATAAACGAAACAAATACCACGTACTTATTTCGTACGCTTCCGACGATTGTTCTTTTATGTTGCTCTTTGTACCATAAAAAAATTGTTCTGTCAAGTTATTAACGAACGTACTTAGAAACATTTACATTATGCTCCTCTAATGTTACCGCATAGTGCATCGTCCCGTTCTTATCTGACACATAATACCAGTATGGAGAATCTACCGGCTCGACGACAGCCTGAAGGGAGGAAAGTCCAGGATTAGAAATGGGAGTCGGAGGAAGACCAACGTGTATCCTGGTATTGAATGGCGAATTAACTTGAAGATCTTCCTGGGTGAGCTGCTGTTTCCACCAAACAGTTATCCCTTTTTCCCGAACAGGCGCTAGTGCGTACTGAATCGTCGCATCGACTTCAAGAGGATGGCCTACCCTGTATCTGCGAAGAAGAATCCCGGCAACAATTGGTCGGTCTTTACTTGTTTTTACTTCCCTTTCAACAAGAGATGCGAGAATAACGACTTCTTCAAAAGATAAACCCTGGTCTGCTGATTTTTCTCGTACTTTAGTTACCTGTTTCTCAAAATTCGCCTTCATTTTCTCCACCACATCAGCCACTTCCTCGTCCGTCGAGACCAGATAGCTATCCGGAAACATATATCCAACTTGAGCTAGAGACAAAAATTCTTCTGAAGAAAGTTTCCCTGATGAAGTCGCTTCTAAATAGACGGCAATCTCCTCGTTCCTCCAGCCCTCTATCGCCCGTATCCAGTATTCGCTTGTGCCGTGTGTCAATGTTGAGGCGATGTCACTCATCGACTGATGAGGAGAAAGTACGTATGTTCCCGCCTGGATATTTTTTTCTACCTTCATTAATTTCACCAAAAGC
>DATEUZ010000069.1:0-2583 GCA_035282885.1 Patescibacteria group bacterium
TTTCACGATTGTTAAAAACAAAAGCTCTATTCAATTTAAAGACTTTTCTAATATCTTTGCTTATTATTGCTATCGGTGTAGTAATATTTTATCTATTACTATATGCTCTTGGGAGCATCATTCTCGCTGATATGTTCAGAAGAATGATGTTCTAAAGGTTATTTCTTTATAAACTTCTTTCGGTCCGCTTCTTTAAACCCGCCGACAACGGTAATCTCAGCCTTAATCGGCGGATACGGATCATATCCTGATAATGTAATGTCTTCGTATTCAATGTCATCAATACTCTTCTTCGTAGGGTTGATGGTAAGTGTAGGGAACGGTCTTGGGACGCGTGAGCATTGTTCTTTGACTTGGCTGTAATGATTTCCGTAGATATGGGCATCACCGAATGTGTGGACGAAATCTCCCGGTTTGTATCCTGTCACATGGGCGACAATCATGGTAAGAAGAGAGTAACTTGCGATATTAAACGGAACCCCTAGAAATAAGTCAGCACTTCGCTGATAGAGTTGGCAGGAAAGCCTGCCGTTCGCGACATTGAAGTGGAATAGGGTATGGCAGGGAGGGATTGCCATAGATTTTCCCGGAGCAGCCATTTCGTAAATAAACTCGGGATTCCAGGCTGATACCACGTAGTGTTTTCTGTCAGGATATTCTTTCAGTTTCTCAATTGTCCAGGATAATTGGTCGATCTCTCTCCCGTCGCTTGCCTGCCATTTGCGCCACTGTCTTCCATAGACAGGACCAAGCTCTCCCCATTTCCGGGCAAATGTCGCGCTTTTTCTCATTTTTTGAATAAACTCGTCCTGTGTTAACTGAGGGACCTTTCCTTTATCCATGCTTGCCTTATAGGTTTTATACGCCCAGTCGTCCCAGATATGGACATCATTATCGACTAAGTATGTAATGTTCGAGTCACCTGATAAAAACCACAGAAGCTCGTGGACAATGCCTCGAAAGAAAACCTTTTTAGTTGTTAAAAGCGGGAATCCTTTCGAAAGATCAAACCGTATCTGTCTGCCGAAGACACTCTTGAGCTCAATGCCGGTGTTATACTCGTGCTTCACAACGCCGTTTTTTAACACATCTTGAAGAAGCAGAAGATATTGGTATTCTGGATGGGAGAGTTTTTTCTTTATGTCTTACTCCACAAGAAACGTATTTTCTGTTCCGTAATAGTCCTGCCAGTGATCGTTGTAGTATGCAAACATCCGTTCCAATCGGTCCTGAGGAAGTTCCTCAATCTCTAGTTCGGAAAGAAGTTGCCTAAGTGTTTGTCGCGCGTGCTCGACGAGATGATCTTCTTCAACGATCAACTCAAACTCCGCCAGATACCCGTATCCGGCGTTTTTGTCAATACAAATAGAGACATCTCCAAGCTTATACTCCTCGCGGTCTCTCGACCATTTGGCTTGGTACGAAAAACCGCTTTTTACTATCAATGCATCAAGCTGGTCGATGGTGAGTTTCGGCGTTTCAGCCGAGAACTCAATCCGGGTAATCCCATTTGAGCTGGTCGTATCATCAACCGATGCCTTGATAACAAGGTACACCTTCGTATTTTCCTTCCGGGTTCGTACCGAAAAATCATGGGTCTTTCGGGAAAGTGCTGAAAGTTTTTTCTTGTCTTTTGGAGAAAGATAAGGGAAGAGATTCTTGACGAGGGTTTTCAAATCTTTACCGACAAAGTAGTGATTCAGCTGTGAAGTTTTTTGATAGAGTGTCACTCCCTGAGGATGTTTGGACAATTTTTCTTTCAGTTCTTTCGCGTGTTCCTCGTGACCCAACAGGCTTTTGATTTCAACCTCGTATTGGACTGGAGATGAGGGGGATTTGGACATCGCGATTACTGTATCATACCCTAAACGGAGATGAAAAGTCCCAATTTCATCTTGAGAGAAACGCGCTTTTGTGATACTCTTCACTAAGACAGGAGACTGTGAGTTGAATATATATGAATTTGATACGATGAGGATGATATGGGCTCTACAGTAACTGAAAACTGGTTAACTGGCAATATATATAACAAAGTGATAATTTTCCCTCGGGGTATGATCATGTTGTAAGAAGACTCCCCCTATATGTACAAAGATGCAGTGAATATGGAGGAGTATCATGTCTACATTATCTACATTTGATCCAGAAATCTATCAGGTCATCCAGCAAGAAAAGAAAAGACAAGTCGATGGAATCGAGCTTATCGCATCCGAGAACTACGTTTCTGAAGCGGTTTTAGAGGCAACAGGATCAATCCTGACGAATAAATATGCGGAAGGATATCCGAGTAAGCGGTATTACGGCGGGTGTGAGGTTGTTGATATCGCAGAGCAGCTTGCGATCGAGCGTGCCAAGAAGCTGTTTGGCGCCGAGCATGCAAATGTGCAACCGTACTCGGGGACGAACCCTAATTTCGGCGTGTACGTCGCGATTTGTGAGCCGGGCGATACGATTATGGGTATGGAGCTCACCCAGGGAGGACACCTGACTCATGGAAGCCCTGTGAATCTTTCTGGCAAGCTCTACCATTTTGTGCCTTATGGTGTTGATTATGAGACAGAACTGATCGATTACGATGAAATG
>DATEUZ010000070.1:0-4044 GCA_035282885.1 Patescibacteria group bacterium
CTTGTCAGTAAATACCTTTTTCTGGATTGATTGGTTGGCAGTTTCTGTTCCATATCTGGACTTGATTAATTGTATGAGGTAGAAAGAGAGAATGCAATGAGATTGATGTATGGCTAGATTGAGGTGTTCCAGAAATTACTACAGGGTACAGGCTAAGTGACTGAAACAAGAAAGAGGAGAGAGAACAATATGTCATAATCTGTACAACATATTATATCAATGAGATGACAGTATCTATTTATTATTATGTTTCCATATAGAACGCGTAATCCAATTTTGAGCGAGATTCAAAATGAGAAAGAGTTGTACTAAATCCTAGGTGAATCTACTAGGGGATTAATATACTGAAGCGTATTTATCATATACGGTTTTTATAAAGAGGACCTGAAAGACTTAGAAATGGAGTCAACTTCAGTTGCTTTCGGAGCCTTACTTGGGTACAAACGTATGTGAGTGGTTATCTTATGAATCCCTCTTAAGTCCGCCTTGATTCATGGTTTCTTTGATGTATCGTAATACACCAATTGTACAGATATATACTTTCTATATCAAAATGCCTCTTGACAGCCAGTACCCGATTGCTGGTAACATTTAGGTAACACTATCTGAAGTATGGGGAAAATAGCTTCAGAGGGCGAATCCTAGATGGCAAAACGTTTTTCTTCTCACGATAAAATCTTCTGTGTTCTAGCTGTATTGCGTGACAAAAAGTCCGTTACGTCAGTCTGCAAAGAGTTCGGCATAGCGCGTAAAACGTTCTATCAGTGGCTTCGTAAGTATCAGTCTGGGGAAAAGACAAAGAGACCTCACAGGGAAGCGACGCTGAAAGCATCTCCACATATTGTCAATTCGGTTCTTCGAATCATTGTTTCTCACCCTGAATATGGAACACGCAAGATCTCCGAAGAGTTAGGGAAAAAGAGTATTCAGATCGGCAACCATGGGGTTCAAAACATCCTTCAGAGGCTTTCCCTTCGTACCGCTTCTCAAAGGAACGAACTTTCACAAAGGAAGCAAGCCCTCAAGAAAGGACATTTACTTGCACAAGAGCGTCTTGTCTTGATGGAGTATGCTTCACGCCGAACGATTCCCATGAGCCGTCTCTGTCATCTTTTGGGCGTATCGCGAAAAACGTTCTATAAATGGTTGAGAAAATATGAGAAAGATGCCTCGTTGCAGGCACTTTTCGATCAGGTACGACGTATTCCGGAACATCCTTTCAAGGCATCTCCCGCAGTTGAAGAAAAGGTGCTTGATGTTGTTATCTCGAATGCGCAGCTTTCCACGCATAAAATTGTTGAGATGTTACCCAAAACAGCAGACGGGAAACCGATGCTGGGAAACCACGGAGTCCAGAATGTTTTAAAGCGGTTTGACCTGAATACGTTTGAGAAACGTCAAGCGTACGCCCTCACTCATGCCCCGAAAGAACTGATTCTTCCAGTACCCAGCCAGGAAGTCGTTCCGATCCAGAAGCCGTTTTTGCCCCAGGCTCCGCTTCATGGACCGCCGCTTCAACTTGTTTTACAAGGAGCTCGGGCGTTCGCTCGGACTGCGTTTCTTTCACGAAAACATTTCCTGCTGCTACTTTTTTCTTCACTCGGAACACTTTTTCTCTTCTATAACTATCTCTTGATGCTTGCCCGTGCTGAGCCGGGAACGCATCTCGGATTATTCTTTGCATCAATCGCGCTTCTTTTTGGACTGTTCTTCTTCTTATATTCCATCAAGTACTATCTGGTGATTGCATCAGTTTTGGGCTATTCAAAAGAGTTTCCGCATGAGAACGCTCCACGGAAAGAGGGAATCAGCCAAAAAATTGTTCATGCAATTGCTTCTTTCCTGGGAGCATCAAACGGATCAACACCTGTGACAGAGGGAGTAGAGCGGGTTGGTCTTGTCGCAAATATCGAGCAGCAAAAGCTTGATTATTTCCCGTTTGTCTCCATCCATGTCGCTACCTACAACGAAAAAAGAGTTGTCAATCGGTTACTGACAGCCTGTACAGGTCAAGATTATCCCAACTACGAAGTAGTAGTCGCAGATGATTCAACCGATGAAACCGTAGATATTCTTGAACAGTGGAAATTACACCCACGGGTACGGATTTCTCACAGACCTACCAGACAAGGGTTTAAGGGAGGAGCCTTGGGCTATGCGCTGGAAAAAACAGATCCGAAAGCAGAGTTTGTGATTATTTTAGACGCAGACTTTATTCCATACCCTGATACGATCACTCAGTTTTTGAAATACTTCAAAGCTTCAACAGGAAGACTAGAGAAGTTCCAGGATTACTACGATACCAAGATCGCGGCAGTCCAGGGATACCAGTGGCATGTACTGAACAAATCAGAGAACTGGGTGACACGGGGTGTACGAAGCGAGTTTGCAGGGTCATACGTTATGGAGCGAAGCGGGAACGAGATCTTCGGTGGACTGAAGATGATCGCCGGTTCTGTATACATGATTCGACGGGATGTGTTGCAAGCATTCGGATGGGGAACCTCTATTACAGAAGACTTTGAATTAACCTTAAAGATTTATGAAGCAGGATACAAAGTGGTCTATACGCCATACGTTCAAGCTCCGAGCGAGTGTGTCTCTACAGTCAAGCGTCTCATAAGGCAACGAATGCGATGGGCAGAGGGGCACTCATTCAATGTCAAAAAGATGTTTAGCCGGCTGATGGGAAGCCCGTATATGAATTGGTCAGAGAAACTGGAGTTTCTGTATCTTTCACCGTATTATCTCCAGTCTCTCTTCTTTATCATTGGCACTCTTTCCTGGTTTTTGTCAGAGACCGTTTTCCATGCAAAATTGCCGTTCTGGACAGCTCTGTGGGGATGGAGCTTGGTGTTTAGCAATATGCTGTCTTTGCCTTTAATGAACTCAGTCGGACTCTTTTTAGAGGAGGCGGAAGAAAAAGATTACTTAGGACTCTTTTCTTTCATTGCCATGTCGTATCTTTTAGTTCCATTTCAGGCATACGCGGCAGTGAGAGGTTTTCTTGAAAAGGAAGAAGGAGGATGGTTCAGGACGCCCAAATCAGGAAAGATCACGGATACGATCACCAGAGGTCAATTCTACCGCTGGCTGCGTGGTATTTTTCCCTGGAAGAAGCAACCTGCATTTGAACCGCTTGAGAAAGAACCAAGTCTTGCGTTCAATTTCTACCTTGCCCGACAAACAGCACATAACTCATTTGAATCGTTTCGGATACGCAGACGGGGGGCACGATATCTCTCAAAAGTTGTGTTTATTGTGCTTCTTTCTTTGTCGGTACAGCTCAACTATATCGCATTTTTCACCAACCCGTTTTTGGATAAAGTAAATCAATTCCTCGCTGACCAGGGAACAAATATAGGAACGTCGACGGTCTCTGCTGCAGAAAAAAGTGACGTAGAAGACCTGATTTACGAAGGAAAAATAGACGATACTGTTTCAATTGTGCGTACGGCGGAGACTGATGATTTGGAATACGAAGCGAAACTGTTAAGCAGCGTCGAGGTAAAGTTTCATAATAAGGTTGAACAGAAAGCACAGGTAGAAATTCGTGACAACGAAACGCAGACAACGGTTGCATTTTCTGTGCCGGATGATCAATTTCCTCTCCAGACGGTTGCGGCTGAACCACAAGATGGGACGACTTCACAACCTCCTGAGAACATGCAGCGATCAGAAAGTTCTTCCTTAGAAGCGACAGAGAGTGCGGATCTCAAAGAGGCAACAATGAGTGCGTTAACGACACCTCAACAAGAGGCGGAAAAGGCTGTTGTTGTTCCGGATCCGGTGATTGAGGGCAACCAGGTGACCTATGACATCAAAGGTGGAAGGCTGCGCTGGACAGTATCAGAGAATCAGGTCAAAGAAGAGATTGTTTGGGTCACCAAACCAGAAAAACCAGAGGTGGTGATGAATATTGAAGCGGAAAACGTGAATTTCGTGGCGAATGGAAATGGGAGTTTTTCGGCGATGAATGGAGGGGTGTCTCCGATCTTTACCATTCCGGCTCCGATTGTGAAAGACAGCCAAGGGAAGGCAGGC
>DATEUZ010000071.1:0-11917 GCA_035282885.1 Patescibacteria group bacterium
GTGCTCCTAAAAGAGCAGGCGTATTCAGGCTGGACAGCGCACACAGGGTCGGGAACGAAGCTTCCTGTGTTTCGAGCAGGTCCAACGAATCCGGGGTTTGTGTACGTTCCGCTCCCTGAAGAATCACGAAATGAAGAAATCGTCCTAGAGTATAAAGGAGAACAGGGATACAAACTGTATACCTACCTTTGGTTGGCTGTACTTCTTATCATCTTCGACTACACTCTTTTACGAGGATTCGTTATAGGTCGACTGATTTCCCTTGCGTGGAAAAAACTGCATAGTCATACTGCGAAGTGGTGGGAAAAGGATGATATTGAAGAGTACTAAGAAGAGGCTTCGTTCGTTTGAAGAAGAGTATTTTACTGAAGTGTACGTCGATAGAGAGAAAGAAGGATCGGTTATCTTTCGATATCACCTGAAGAAGATTTTCGAAAAGGCTCCTCAGGCACAGAACATTCTCGATATTGGGTGCGCATACGGGCAGTTCCTTGCGCTCTGTGACCAAAAAGGACTTACAACCTACGGCATGGATGTGTCCGTCTATGCCGTAGAGCAGGCAAGAAAACAGACACAAGCGAAGCTTGCAGTATTTGATGCATCACAAGACCCATGGCCGTACCAGGCTCATTCCTTTGATATCGTGACGATTTTTGACGTGATAGAGCATGTTAAAGACGCTTCTTTCCTTCTTAGCGAAGCGTATCGTGTGCTTCGTCCTGGTGGATGGGTGTATGCAACGACCCCGAATAATCAGGGAAGACTGGGGAAGTTTCTTGAACGATTTATGCCGGATGATCCCACGCACATTAACAAAAAGAACGCATCAGGATGGAAAAAGGAATTGAGCAAAGTTGGTTTTTCTCATATCGACATTCAGGGAATTATCTTCCATGGACTTCCTCCCTCGCCGAAGTTTCGCGCATTTCTTGAGAGATACAAGATACCAACTACTGTTTCGCCTATCACGTTTCCTCTGAAACTTTTTACCGGAACATTGTTTATTTTTGGGCGGAAGCCGTAAAAAATGAAAAAGAAGCAGCCGGTCTCTCCAGATGTCTACACGACAGAATACTTTCTTACGGAATGTAATGGATACGAAGATTTTGTCCAAACAAAAGGGAAGATGTTAAACGATCGATTAAAAAAAGTTTTTTCTCTCGCGGAACTTAAGAAGGGAATGAAGATTTTAGATATAGGATGTGGAAGAGGGGAGCTCGTCGTTCAGGCAGCTGAATGTGGATGTGAGGTCGTAGGAGTTGATTATAGCGACGATTCGTTGCGTTTGACACAAGAGGCCGTTTCTAGGCTATCACCAGAGAAAAGAAAGAACGTGCGGCTCCTTCAGGCGGATGCAAAACACCTTCCATTTTCGAAAGAGAGCTTTGATGTTATTTTTATGATCGATTTTGTTGAACATCTGCATGACTGGGAACTTCAAATCGTGTTTCAGAAATGCAGCAAGATGCTAAAGAAGAAAGGGATTCTTGTCATACATACGAGTCCAAACAAGCTATATATAGATTATCTCTATCCTTTCCTTCGGCTTGGAAGTCTTTTACTGGGAAGAGATATCGGCCCAGTGCGGCAAAACTATCCTGATAAGAGAGAACACGTTAACGAGCAGACACCATTTCATTTACAAGCATTACTTCGTGAGAAGTTCGAGTCGAGGGTTTGGTGTGAGAACATCCATCGAGCAAAGTGGGTAAATGGGATTCCGGTCTTACATACGTTTGCAATCTCTATCTTCGCGTTGGCCTACCCGAAATCCTGATTCTCATCTGTTCTTCCATTGTTTGTTTTTTGTACGAGTACAGAAAGACTGTCGCGAAATTGAGAAAGAGGAGTTGCGATGGCAAGATAGTTAAGAAGTTTTTTTAGAGGGAGGGGTAGTCTGTAGAGGGTAGGCG
This sequence comes from Patescibacteria group bacterium, assembly GCA_035282885.1. Lineage (GTDB taxonomy): Bacteria > Patescibacteriota > Microgenomatia > DATDVM01 > DATDVM01 > DATDVM01. The sequence goes on from DATEUZ010000071.1 coordinate 1,914, forward strand.
GGATCATCCAGTCGAACTGATCTGGATCGGGAAGAGGGAGTTGTGCCGATGATTTTCGGAATCCATGTCTACGGAGAAGATGTATCAGTGAAGAACGTGTGTAGAACTGGACGTGTGTCGGGTCTTTATAGCCATGCCAGCCTTTTCCCTGCACGAGACGAAGAGGAGTTCCGAAGTTCGGCGTGATAAGGAAGAAATATCCTTTCGATCGAAGCACGCGTCGGACTTCGTGAAGAAACCTCTCTTCCTTGGGATGAGGAAGGTGCTCAATAAGAGAAATTGCGGTCACAAGGTCGAATGAATTCTGTGGAAAAGGAAGAGACGTTGCATCTCCTTGAACGACAAGACTATCTTTGACAGCCAAGGGGGACATATCGCACCCAACTGCTTGAAAGCCGTTCTCTTGAAACATCTTAACGAGCCATCCTGACCCGCTCCCGACATCAAGAATGTCATGCGTTTTCAGTCGGTGTGCAAGTTTAAGGAGAACCGATTCAAGATGTTTTGGGCCGGGCTGGAGATAAAACCCTTCGTTATATTCACACATCGTATGGTTATCCTACCTTGTTTTTCTTACACGACACAAGGAGAAAATTATGAGGAACTCCTGATCTTCGACTCTATTTCTTTGAGGTATCTAAGAAATGTTTTTGTCGTTTCTGTCCAGCTTAGTTTTTGAGCCTGACGCAATGCTTTCAGGCTTAACATCTCTCGTTTTTTCTCATCTTGAAGAAGATCAATGATTTTTTGAGCAAACGCGTGTGTGTTTGTTTTTGGCACGGTAAGAAATCCCTGTCGATACACATCATGAAAGATAGGGAGATTATAGCCCACGACAGGTAACCCGCAACTCATCGCCTCTGCGATTGCAAGCCCCCAGCCCGCTTCATGATCAGTAAATAAGAACACCTTTGCAGTTTTTAGGATAGAGAAGAGCTTTTTTTCGGGAAGAAATCCTAAAAGATCGATATGTTGAGAAAGCCCTTCTTTGGCGCATGCTTTTTCCAGAGTTGTTTTTACTTCTCCGGACCCCCCTCCGATGACAGCAAGACGTGCATGTGGAATTGAGGAAAGAACATTTTTCCAGATCGGGATCAGGTCAAAGACACCTTTGGTGGGATGAAGTCGTCCGAGATAGACACCTTCATACTGTTTTGTTTTCGGAAGGATGGGGTACGACCGGATTTTTTCCACCTCAATCCCGGCTCCTAAGATACGCATGTTTTTTCGAGAAAACCCTTGTTTAAGAAGTTCCGTATACAATCTGGAATTCAATGCAATCACCACATCACAGGTATCTTTGAGACAGAACAGAGAGAGTTTTTGCATGTAGTAGGAAACAAGATTGACGATAAAATTTCCCGGACGCGCGAACGGCTGCAGGACCAGATGATGAATTCGTGCAGTCCAAAACATATCAGGATGCATTTTCTTATACAGGTACGCGGGAAGAATATCCGGAAGGACGTTTGTTGAAGAGTAGAGGAGATCGACAAAACAGATTTGGCGAAGTCGCTGGAAAATCTTCCACATGCGAACACAGTATGCAAGAAAGATAGGGGCAGGCTCACTTTTATTATCAAAGATCGTTTTGGGCAAGATGTCGTAGTCGACCGAAAGTCCAGATTCTTTCCAGTGACCAAGTCCGATTTGGGGAACGATCAGATAAAGTTTGTACTTCGGCGGAAGGTACCGCGCCATAGCCTCTAAGAGCTTGTCGCCTCCAGAGAGATAGCTCTCGGACGCGTGTCCTGTCTCAAGAACAGCAATACGGAAAAAGGGTGGGTTGAGAGCAGTTCTTATGTATTCAAGAAGTTTTTGGGCATGGCTTTCCCAGCTGAAGACCGTCTTTGCCCGTTCATATGCCGCTTCTGCCATTCTTTTTCTCAGCGTTTCGTCAGTCAGAAGTCTGCGGACGTACGGAAGAAAAGATTTGACGTCCTCACTTTCAGGGAAAAAGCCATGAACACCATGTTCAAAAAAATCAGTTACTCCCGAACCTTTGGGAATAATAATAGGACATCCATTGGATGCTGCTTCAACGCCACCGACACCGAACGCCTCGAAGTTGGGATGAACCCACAGAAGGGCTTTCGAGGCAAGCGTCGAAAGTTTTGATTCTGGAACATAGCCCAGGACCTTCACACGAGAACCCATTTTTCTTCGAGCGACTTCCGCCAGGAAGTTTTCTTCATCGGTCTGAGAGGTCCAGATCCCAACGATCGCGAGTTTTACCGAACTGGGAAGATTCTTAAGAAGGTCTAAAAAGAACGTCGGACGCTTATCTTTATCCCAGCGGCTTAATGCGAGTAAAAACGTCCGTTTTGTGGAAGGATACTTTTGTGGGACATAGGAACCTGCGGTTAATATGTCTGGGGTGAAGCCATAATGTTTGTAAATAAATTGTTGGTGCACGGAAGACACAACCAGTGTTTTCTTACTCTCGCGAATGAAACTTTTTTCCAAGAAGAAGAGGAGGGGGGAAATAACAAAGAAGATGTATTTAAGTGGAGTGCCGGAGTAGACCTTTTTAAGAATATACTCCATTGGATCATGGATAACGGCGATAAAAGGGATGCCAACTTTTCCGGAGATAGCATGGGCAGTAAAACAGGTCGTTGTTCCATGGCTCACAATAATGTCAAAGTCTTTTCTCTGTATCGTCGAAGGAGCCAAAAAAGGACTTAAGACGTGAAGTGTTGAAAAAAAAGAAAAGATAGGGAATTTGATTGATTGGCGAAAAAGACGTGGATACCTGTCGGAAAGGAAACGGACAGGAATATCTTGAACTTGGGAAGCAAACGTTTCTTGGAATCCTTTTCTCATCAGGACAAGAAGTGTTGCATGATGCCCCAGTTTACGTAATTGACGCACTTCTTGTATGGCGTTCTTTTGAACGCCACCGAGGACGAGTTGGTCAATAAGAATGCCGATCTTCATGGTGTGAGTTGAAACAGCCACACTTCTATACTACCAAAACGCTTCATTGTTATAAGTTGAAAGTGTCTGGCAAGCATGAGTTTTGTTTCTTCTGCTTTTGAGATCGGTGTCCACTCGGGAAAGTGAATAAACCACAGCCTTCCTCCCTGAAGGATGACAGATTCGATCGGATCAGCGTATCCTCCGATAAGAGAAATTGTATCTGGAGAGAGGGGGGCTTGAAGAGTGAGATACTGTTTCTTCTCTGGAGAAAAGTACTGATACGAGTAAAAAGTATAGACACTTGTATGTGAGATACGGTCTCCTTCCTGAAAAGAGGAAGAAACGAATTGTTCGCTCTCTTTGAGCGGTTGCCCGTAAAACGATTTTTCTGTAGCAAAAAGGAGAAGGACAGATCCCAAAAGGATAATAAGAAGGATGCTTGCGAAACGAAAAGAACGGTGGACAACCTCGTAGACGCTGAAGCCCGTGAGCATATAGAAAAAGGGTGCGATAAGAAGAAATGCCCGTGGTGAGAAAAATGGACGAAAAAGTGAGACCGCGACAACGAGGCTAAACGAACCGATGACAAGAGAAAGCGGCATCTGCATCGATTTCTCGCGAAGGACGGTTCGAAAAGGGATAAGAGTGAGCAGAAGAAGCGTCCCAGCAACTAGCAGAAGTTGAAACAGCATGAAGTGAGGTAAGAGAAGGAAGGTTCTGAATGTGGAAACTCCCACACCGTTTACAAAGAACGACGCAAGTGTGGCGGGAAAGCCGATAGCAGGAGGGAAGCACCAGCAACCGGGATGCTCAAAAGAAAAGTAAAAAGGAAGCCAGGGCAGAAACGAAATACCAATGAAAAGGTTCATCAGAATCCAGTAGCCGGGATAGCGGCGCTCACTCTGTCTGGTAAGAACAGACAGAAAGAGTAAGAAAAGGAGAATGAAAAAATAGTAATGGGTGTATATCCCGGCGATTCCAATGCCGACGAAAAGGAGAGAAGGGAGAAATGACTTTTTTTCAGAGAGGATGTTGAAGGCGTACACAATGAGGAGTCCTTCAAACACGAGGAGCTGATACATCCGTGTCTCGGTTGAGAAATAAACGATAAGAGGAGATAAGGTAAAAAGAAGGGTTGAAAGGACAGCAACTGCTTTTTCAAAACGCCACTGCCGTGCGATCAGATAGACGAGTGGTATTGAGAGTGTTCCTGCAACAAGAGAGAGCGAACGAAGGTACCAGATCTCTTGACGGAAGGTAAGCAATCCTTTTAGCAAGAGATAATAGAGTGGCGGGTTGTTATCTGCTGCGGTTGCGGTAAGAAGCGAAGAGACTGGAAGTCGTGCCAGAAAATAACTAAATGCTTCATCAAACCAGAATTCGTGTTTCGTGAGAAAGAAAAGACGGAGGAAGAATCCGCCGAGTGTCAGAAAGAGAACCCATTTTTTCATTCCTGTCGTTCTTTCGTTGTGGCAGGGCTATTTTTGGCATATTTCCGAAACAGGCGTTCGTATTTTTGAATCATCGGGAACCAACCAAATCGTGTCTGGGCAAATACTTTCGCATGTTCTCCGAAGGCTTTTCGTTTCTTTGCGTGCTTTATAAGCTCAAACATTTTTTCAGCAAGCTCTTTTTCTGACCGGACAATGTAGCCTGTTTTTTTGTCTCTCACCATTTCTCTGGCTGCCGCATAGTCCATGGCGATCGCAGGGATACCAAAAGCAGCTGCTTCAAGGACAGGCATGCCAAAGAAAAGATAGCGGTCGCAGGTGACGTAGAGGTCGCAGGTTTGATAAAGGGAGACAAGCTCTGTGTCGCTCGGATCAAGAAAAATCTTTACCTTTTTCCCCATCCGTTTTCGTAAGAAAGCAAGATAAGGTTGTACAGGAAGCGATCCGACGATAAGAAGCGTCGCATTCTTTGGGGCGATACGTTGAAACGTGTCGATAATCGTATGAAATCCTTTATACGGAGTAATCCGACTGATAGAAAGAAGTAACACCTCGCCTTTCTGTTTCTTGTAGAAGGTTGAAGAGGGAAGAAGATCCTGGAAATAGTGAGGCGTTGCTGACCAATGAATGATGGAAGACATTCGAAAATAGAGGCGAAGGAGCTCTTTTTGAGTATATGTACTAATAGAAACTATTTTTTTTGAGGTCCAGATCATGAGTGCCATACGAACATAAATGTACACATTGGCCAAAAAATTAAAAAAATGTAATTTCAGCGATGGGGTTTCGTAAGGAAGAATCCGTTCATAGATTGCATCAAATTGAGAGCCGTGGTAGGTCATAATAATTGGACGTCCGCTCAACACTCCGCCGAGGTGGTAGGTGGGAATTGTATGCGAAGTGAGTATCTCCAAGCGTTTCTCTTTAATAAGCCGTGCAATCCTGAAGATGACTCGAATATTTCCAAAGGGGAACGTTGGATACGGCAAAAAAATGATCTCTATTCCGTGTTGGATAAGGTATTGAAATGTCGTGTCATCTTTGTCTTTGTCAATGACGAAAAGCGCGACAGAGTGTCCGCGTTTTGCCAGGGAAATCCCAAGTTCAATCGGCGCCCGTGCACCAGAATGACTGTTACAAACTGAAGAAAGAATCCCAAACCTCACTGCTTCCTCCTTTCTGGTTTCGGAAAGGTAAGAAATCCTTTTTTCCTTGCTTCATGTGTTTGGGGAAGATGAAGCATGTTCCACCACAAGGCTTGAAGCATTACGGGATACGAGAAAAACCCCCGAAGAATGGGCAACCACACGCCGTCTTTGAGGACGATATTTTTAAAAATTCCAATCAGGGTGAACTGTAAAAAGAGTGAAGAGAAAATTTGAAGAACGTTCCCGTGCTTGAAGAGAAAACGAAACTTTGATCGGTAGAGTTGAAAGTTTTTTTGTGCCGCTCCTAACGTGTCAATGCTTTTGTTTTCTCCGTGCCAAAGGACTGCTTTTGGATAGTAGACGTGAGTAAACCCTTTCTGTGTCGCCCGAAGACAGAAATCAGAATCCTCGAAACTAAAGAAAAAACCCTCATCAAAAAGTCCGACGTGGTCAAGAAGGGTTCGGCGGAAACACATGGCACATCCTTGTACCCACATGGTTTCCTTCGTTTTTTCTGGATGGGGAAGAGAGCGGATGTCACCAGTCCAAAAGTTGAAGTTGTATCCTGAAAATGAAGTTCTCTTGGGAGCGTCAGCAAAAAAAATACGAGGACCGACAACTCCTACATCCGGATGTTTTTGGAGGTAGGAAACCAGTAACGTGACTGTATCAGGATGAAGGCGGATATCGTTGTTGCAGACAAAGATGTAGTCTCCCAATGAGTGAGACAGTCCGACATTGACCGCCGCTGCAAAGCCGATATTGAGAGAAAGCTCTACAATTTTGACAAAAGGAAACTGGATCCGTATAGCGTTTTGCGAGCCATCAGTTGATGCATTGTCGACCATTACGACGTCCATCTTTTCTTTCGGGTACGTCACCCCCTTTAAGGAAGTGAGAAACTTTTTTGTTTCCTCTTTCCCGTTCCAGGTTGGAAAGATTATGCTGATGGTCGGAAGCGTTGCAGTTCTTGCCTTTTTTTCCATATGTTCTTCAGGCGGGGCAGATTCCACAGAAGCGCTTTGTATCTTAGAACGTAATCATACCACAAAGCAGGAATTTCCTGTTTTCTCCTCAAGATCGGATAGCGAAGAATCGGCAAGACTGTCAGATGGAAAAGAAGTGAAACGAATATCTGAAGGAAACTGCAGTGGGTCAGAATAAAGTGAAACTGGTTTCTGTACCACGTCGTGAACTTTTTAGTAAGATCATAGGTGACGGTTCCGCCTGTCTTTCCATGGTGAATGACGGCGTGCGGTTGGTAGTAGACCCTATATCTTGCGTAACGTGCTCGGAAACAGAGGTCACCATCCTCAAAGTATTTCAGATAGGTTTCTTCAAATCCTCCAATTGATTTCATAACTTCTTTTTTGACGAGCATTGCACAGCCTATCACAAATGCACACTCTTGGAGGGAATCTGAATCGGGGAGATCGTAAATGATACCCAGCCAGGGATTGAACCCGTATCCTCCGGCGGATTCGATAGCAGAAGCTGGATGTTTCTTGAAAACCTTGCCTCCGACAATTCCTGCTTCCGGGTAGGAGGAAAAGGCATCCAAAAGATGTGTCAGCGTATTGGGTTCGATCGTGATGTCATTATCGGAGTAAAAAAGAAAAGATCCTTTTGCTTTTTGTGTTGCGTAATTTCTCGCGTATGAATTACCGCGGTTGTAGGGAAGTGTAAAGACTGAGACCCACGGATACTGTGATCGAACAAGGGCGACAGAGCCATCATGTGAGTTATTATCTACCATGATGACCTCTGTACCGGGGAAAAGGGAAGATTTCTTGAGAGAGTCAAGATAGGCTTTGACATCTTCTTTCCCGTTCCAGTTCGCAAAAATAACCGATACTAGTGGTCTTTGTGGTGTTGCCATACGCCGATGAGATACCCCATCCCCCCTGCAGAAAACTCTGCACATTTAATGACGATAAGTCCTACAAGGAGCGTTGGATGAGAGACAAGTTTTTTCCAGTTTTTAAAAAACGCAGGTCGAAAAAAACGATATTGAAGGCGTGCAAGGACAGGGTGTTTCTTGACGTACTTCGGGAGGTGCAAACCGTAGTAATATTTTTTTCGCATAATATCGATGAGAGTACCTTCTTTCTCATGATGAATGATTCGAGCTTTGGTTCGTGCAATATGAGCGCCTGTCTGTTTCACTCTTTGGTGAAGATCCCAATCTTCAGATGCTATGAGGGTTGCATCATATCCGCCGACGTCGAAAAACGCCTTGGATTCAAAGAAACGAGCCCCTTCCATCACGTCATCCCCGATATAACATTCTTTTTCGAGCGATCGGCATCTCTGAAGAAACGTGGAGCCGACAAGTGTTTCTGGAATAACACATGCTTTCGTACGAGGATTTTTTTGAAGAAGGGTAACACATTCCGTAATTACTCCTTGTTCCAACTCCATATCGGCATCCAGAAACAAAAAATACGTTCCTTTTGCTTTTTGGGTTCCATAGTTTCTTTGCGCACTTCGCTCGGGTCCATGAAGAAAGACATTTCTTGTGTACTGTTTTGCAAGAGAGACTGTTTTGTCTCTGGAATTATTGTCAATAACAAGGATTTCTATCGGGGAGTAAGCTTGAGCTAAGATGCTTTGTAGACACCGTGTGATATTGTGTTCTTCGTTTTTTGTCGGAATGATCACCGACACACAAAAATTAGAGGAGGTCTCCATACAGTTCTTCTTGTTGTTCTTTCTTCATAACTAAGTAGACATTTTTAATGTACGGAAACGCAGTGGAACAGGAAGGACAGACCAGATGACGTTTCTGTTTATTAAGGGAGCCTTTGTGGCATTCAGGACACTCAAGAAGTGTAAGAAGGTCAGGGTGATTCTTCTGGGAGCCACCTTTACTGGTTTTTCTACATAAGGCAGTGACTCCTCCCCCTTGAAGATGGATAAGCCCATGAGTGAAAATGTCAGGAGTAAGCCAACCAACAGTTCCGTTTCTCTGCCTCTTTATTTTTGGCCCGACGAAGGTTGGGCGGATGGAAGCTTCGACTTCATCAAAGGTATTCAGTGTCCGTTCCCACACAGAGAGTTCGAATGCTTCCTCGAGGACATCGTGTTCTACTTCACTTTTTCCGACGCCGGCTAAAAAGGGAAGGATAAGAATCGCTTTCAGGATTTTCTCTAAAGGTGTGAGACGCCAATCACGTTTCCAAAGATTCAAATTCACTTTCTGTTTGATCGGTTCTTCACTAAAAAAAAGATATCCGCCGGGACGAAGAACTCTATACACTTCTTTGAGGATAGGAAAAGGGTCAGGAAAATGATGGAGCGTTTGGTAGATAAAAACAAACGGGAGTGAGTCGTTTGCAAACGGGAGATTATACGCATCGGCAGAAAGACGTATGGGGAGCTTGGTGTATCCAAGCGGCTTTACCAGCCGATCTGCTGACGCGAGGCTTTCAAGAGATATATCCAAAGAGAAACCTGTGAGATGGTATTCTTTCATGACAGCGATTGCCCGTTCGCATTTTTCCGCACCGATTTCAAGAAACGGTGATCTTGCAATTTTGCGCTCGATCAGAGGAAGAAACGTTTCAACGGTTTGTTCCATGCGTTCTTTAAGAAGCTTCATATTCTGCGATGCCGTTGTGTGGGTAGGGAAAAAAACGTTTTGTCCCTGATGTTGTTTTACCAGTTTCCGTCGAAAAAGGACTTCACCGCGTTTATTTTTGGTCGCTTGTTGAGAAATCTTTGGCGTCATGGCAGGGCTATTATAGTGAAGTTACGAGAGCTAGGCAATGAGCTATTGATAGGATATCATCCCGCAAGTATAATGCGACCAGCATGAGAGTTTTACTCGTCAGCCCGAAAGATCCACAGGTTCCAACACACCTAAAATACTTGATGGGAGGTGAAAATACCTACACCCAGTCTTTGCTTTCACATCCCCCAAACGGAGTGACCTATACGCATCATACAGATGCGTTATCTGCCGGTATCATTTCGCACACGATGTGGCAACATCTTTTTACCTGGACGATGAAAGCTCGTCTTCTCCCTCCAGATGCCGGATTTCATTGTCTTGAGATTCACGATCACGTTGACCTCATCCATTCCCATGTGTATGGACTGAAGCTAGAAACGAAACACATCCCGGTGGTTCTTTCAGACAGTTCAAGCAATATGTTGTTTCTTCGTGATTATTTAGGCTGGGGAGAACGAAAAATTCAACACTCGTACTTCATAAGGCGATGGATGGCGGGCGGATTAAACGTGTATGATCCGAATTTATATCTACATGATGCTCACCGTCTTGTCGTATGGTCAGAATTTGCCAAGAACATACACGTCTCACTTGGAGCAGACCCAGAGAAAATTGTTGTTATTCCTCCGGGGATTGCCCCACTTCCGTTTCCGAAGAGAAAACAACAAGATGCATTTACCGTTTTGTTCATCGGTGTGTGGTTCGAGAGAAAAGGTGGTCCGCTTGTTCTTGAGGTATTTCGTCGACTGA
>DATEUZ010000072.1:0-7939 GCA_035282885.1 Patescibacteria group bacterium
TCTCTTCGTCCCTCTAAAGCACGTTTCAGTGTGACTTCATCTGCATATTCTAAATCAATGAACAAAGATGAGCTCTCGTCAATAACTCTTGTTTTCCTGTATCCAAATCCTGTATCCTTAGATGTAAGATTATGACCATGAGTAAAATCGAATCATTGATAGCGCTTACCCGTTGGAAAGAATGGTATGGGAAAGTAATTTTTATAACCCTCCTCGGAACTTTCCTTGTACAAGCGTTGCCTTTCTGGCGAATTATCTTTTTATTAAGTGCAAATCTCTTGAGCGGTGCCTTTACTTTCATGATCAACGATGTCGAAGATGCTGAAGATGATGCCTTAGATGCAAAGAAACAAAAACGAAATCCAATATCTGCCAAAAGAATTAGTAAAAGGACTGCTCAGGTTACTACGTTTACTGTGGGTTTCATGAGCTTAATCTTCTACTCTTTCTTTGATCTCAGAGTTTTTATCTATGGTTCGTTAGGGTTATTACTGGGATTTCTGTATTCATACAAACGTATCCGACTGAAATCGAAACCTGTTGTCGATCTTACTTCCCATGGAATTTTTTTAGCTCTGGTGTATTTTCTTACGGCAATCAGCTTAGGTGACACACTCCCATCTTTCTATCATATTTTATGGCTGGGAATTCCTATCTATTTCCTTTCAGTGTTGGGGGACATTAGTAACGAAATCAGAGACTACACGGTTGACCGAAAGGCAGGATTAAGAAATACTGCGAGTTTCATCAACCTTCAACATTTTCAACATTTACTCACATATGGTGGTTTTATGCTTATTGCGAGTGTATTTGTTTATATGATCGTCTATACTTCAATGACTACAAAAGCTCTTGTAGGTGCTGGTGCTATTGTGATTGCTATACACTACTACTTAAAGTGGTATCGACAGAAAAAAGCTATTAGTTCCTATCCATATGCCCAAGAAGTATTAACATTCGCGGGAATTCTTCTTTTTCTGAATCCCTAACAAGCTATCAAAACTCTTTCCGTCCCTCTAGCGCGCGTCTTAAAGTTACTTCATCTGCATATTCCAAATCCCCTCCGACAGGCAAACCTCGCGCTATTCGGGTAATTTTTAACCCCAATGGACCGGTAAGCCGTTGAATATACATCGCTGTCGCCTCTCCTTCCATGTTGGGGTTGGTTGCAAGAATTACCTCTTTCACTGTTCCGTCCTTTAATCTCGGAAGAAGTTCGCGGATGTGTAGTTCATCGGGTCCGATATTATTCATCGGAGAGATCGCACCGTGGAGCACGTGATAGAGACCCGCAAAGCTGCCTGACTTTTCTATTGCCAACACATCAAGCGGTTCTTCAACCACACAGATGATACTTTTATCGCGGTTTGTCGAGGAACAGAAATGGCACGGATCAGTCTCGGCGATATTAAAGCAGATCGAACAGATTTTCGTCTTTTCTTTGAGGGAATGAATTGCTTTTGCGAACAGTTCTGCCTCATCTTTGGGAACATGGAGGAGATAGTAGGTCAGTCGTTGTGCAGTCTTTGGTCCTATTCCGGGAAGACGTTCAAAGGCTTCGATCAAATCCTGAATAGGCTTGGGAGCATTCATCATCTACCCCTTTAACCCAGTAGCCCTGAGAGTCCGCCGGTGATTTCTCCCATTTTCTTTGCCGCTACTTCCTGTGATTTCTTGACAGCTTCATTAATGACATCTTTCAGATCAGTTCGTTCAACACCGTCAACTTCAATGCGATGCACTCTCTGATCGCCTGTCATCTGAAGTTTAATCGGTCCCTTCTCAATCTCAATCACTTCTTTTTGCAGGGCAGTTTGCAAAGCAAGTGCTTGATCACGCATCTTTTTCAGATCCCCTAATTTCTTAAACGAATCGAACATCTTAATCCTCCTTTAATCAAGCACTTCTGCCTGAAAAATCTCTTTTGTGAGACGTATTACTTCATCGTCCGGATCGACAACATCAAAGTTATCGACCTTCTTGACTTCTTTGAGCGGCCTGTCTTTCTCTCCTAAAATGCATTCAATCTGAACGTCCTCATTCAACACTTCAGCCGCAACTTTTTCAATAAGAGTGCGCACTTTGATCGCATCGAGACGCTCTTTGTGAAACCTGTATCCGGCTTCGATGGTCAGGATTTTACCATCGTACCCGACCATCTTGCAAGTTCGAAGAAGTCCGCTGACAGAACCGTTCAGCGGCATCATCTTGTGGATGATTTCTTGCCACGCCTGAATCGCCTGTTCAAAGCTGATTTCTTTTTTCTGGATATGTCCGTTCTGCCCGTTCTGACTGTCTGACGTTTGAACATCCTGTTTCATCTCCGAAGACTTCTCTTCCCCATTTGTTGCTCTTTTGATCCGAACTGCGCCGTCAAATCCTTCCGGCGTTTCTTCTTCATTGTCTGAAATATACGAAACGATGGCGAGTTCAAACGGAAGCTGGGAAATAACCGCTGTTTTTAACTCACGGTCTGCTTTGGTAAAAAGGTCGATAAGGAGGATAATATCGGCGCGATGTGAGAGTTTGGTGAGGTTTGCGTACCGTTCTTCTTCGTACACACCGACGTGGGTCAGAAGAACCTCCCGAAGCGTCTCAAGAATAAGCCGGGAAAGAACCGTCGGAGAACCTCCTTCCTCGATATATGCGTGTATCCAGGTAATTGCATCTTTTGCCTTCTTGGTCAACACAATCTCCAGAAACTCTTCAATCTTTCGTCCCTCAGTGAGTCCCAGAAGAGGAATCACCATTTCTTTGCTGATCTCTTTCTTTCCTGGGTTTGCTGTGATGACTTTATCCAAAAGCCCTACCGCATCACGAAATGCTCCGTCCGCTGCTTTTGCGAGCATCTGTGACACGTCGTCAGTAAGAACAACTTTTTCTTTCTTCGCAATTTCTTCAATGTGTGCGGCAAGTTCTGAAACGCTCGGCCGCTTGAAATCAAACCGCTGGCATCGGGAGATAATCGTTTCAGGAAGCTTTTGTGGTTCAGTCGTGCAGAGGATAAAAATCGCGTGTTTCGGGGGTTCTTCAAGAGTCTTGAGAAGTGCGTTAAACGCTTCAGTGGTCAACATGTGCGCTTCATCGATGATATAGACTTTGAAGCGTGCCGACGCGGGAGAAAGTTTGATTTTTTCGCGGAGATCACGGATATCATCAATGCCACGGTTCGATGCCGCATCAATTTCGATGAGATCAAGGAAGGACGCCGAGTTTATCGAGACACACGTCGCACACTCGTTACACGGCTCTCCGAAGGTTTCTTTTGCGTATTTCTCACAGTTGATCGCTTTTGCAAGGATACGCGCAACAGTTGTTTTTCCGATGCCGCGCGGACCAGTAAGAAGAAATGCATGCGAAATGCGTCCGCTGGAAAGCATTCCTGACAAAATTTTTTTAATATGAGGCTGGCCCGCAACCTCGATGAGAGACTGAGGCCTGTGCTTTAAATACAATGCCTGCACGTTATTCCCCCAATACGCGTTTCGCTAATCGTCTTCGTCGTGATGATGCCCTAAGAGATGTAACAATCCGTGTGTCGTTAAAAATACGATTTCTTCGTCAAGCATCACATTACGTTGCGCTGCTTGATCCCGCGCAACCGGATAGGAAATCACAATATCACCCAACCGCATCACACTGTCGGGTGACCTGACAAACGGTTGTGGACTGATTGTGTCCTCAAGCGGGAATGAAAGGACGTCGGTTGTATACGGCCTCTCACGGAATGCCGCGTTCAACTGCTTCATCTTCCTGTCCCCCACAACAGAGAGTCCTACTTCCACTTTACCCAAAAATCCCTCTTTCATCAAGACCTGTTTCACGGCTTCTCTGACCATTTTACGGTCAAATTTGTAGCGGGAATCAGCGTTGATGAAGACCTCGACATCCAGTTTCGCCATTTAGGACAACCTTTTTTTTACAAGCTCTGAGACGAGTTTTCCGTCAGCCTGTCCTTTTGCCTTCGCCATCACGTGCTTCATGACGACTCCCATCTGCGCAAGCGTTGTGGCGTTCGTTTCCTGAACCGCCTGATCAATAAGAGCGTTCAACGCTTCATCTGTGAGTTGTTGGGGAAGATAGGTTTGTAAGATCTCAAGCTCTTTTTTTTCTTTTGCAACAAGGTCCTCTCTTTTGCCCAGCCCGAATTGCTCAATTGATTCTTTGCGTTTCTTAACTTCTTTTTGAATCACGGAAAGGATATCCTGGTCAGTTAGCTCCCGCTGCACCTCAATTTTTTTGTAGTTGAGTGCAGAAAGGAATAACCGCAAGGTGGAAACTTTCGGTTCATCTTTCCTTTTTAGTGCTTGGTTTAAGTCTAATCGAAGTGTATCGACAATCACCATGCCCATTTACGGACGCTTCTTTGTAAGCTTCCTCTCGAGCGCGTACTTTTGTTGCTTTCGTATCGATGAGGGTTTTTCATAGAATTCATGTTTCCTAAGATCAGTTAAAATCCCCTCGCCTTGTACCTTCTTGTTAAACCGTCGAATAAGTTGCTCGACAGACTCTCCCTGATGCGCCTTTACCTGTGCCATTGTTGAATAAAATATCACACCCCCTCTCAAGTATGTAGACTTTTCTTACATCGCGCGATCGACAGCGACCGGACCCATCAGATGCAGATGCAAATGCTGGATTTCCTGTGCGCCACCGCCGTTTATGACAACACGGTATCCTTTTGTATCAAGTTGAAAATCACGAACAAGTTTTTTTATTACAAACATCATTTCTTTTACAGTCCTTATGTCCTCGTCCTCCAAAGATGTAATCTCCGCGATATGTTTTGTCGGAACAATAAGTACATGCACAGGCGTAAACGGATGAATATTTTTAATCGCGATCACGTCCTTTGTTTCGTAGTAATGGGTCGCCGGTAATTTCCTTGCGGCGATCCGACAAAAGACGCACGCTTCATTTCGCTTTGGCATTCTTTATAACCTCAATTAAGTCTTCTACTTTCAAAACAGACGCTCTCATCTGCGGATCTTTCGTTGATCCGTTGAGAAGCTGATGTTTATCAGGATGTAAAAACCAGGTCGCATCAGGATCCCTTCGTTTCACTTCTTCATAGACAGGAGTCAAGTCAAGCGAGGGGTCAGGAAACGCTTTTATCCGCACGTACCCTTTGCCCGGATCTTTCCGTGCCACAATCTGAAACCCCATACGCTCGGAAACTGAAATAATATCGTCGTTGTACGTCTCTACAGCAAGTGCTTTCCCGTACATGGACTCAAATTGATGCCCTTTTTCGATTTCCTTCTCGGCAAGGATTTTTTGCTTCATCGTCTTATAGATCGCATCGAAAAGGTGCAGTCCCCAATCAACGAACTTCGCATGCTGATCAGGGTACAACAGTTTCCATCCGTGCATGATCGCATCAAAATGGAACTCGTACCGATCATTTGCCGCATCATCCCATGTATAATCTCTGGCATGGTCAAGCTCTTTCACAATTGCGACGATGCGGTTTAATGCCTGGTCTTCCTTTAAATGTGCAAATTTCCTCTGTACATACGTTAAAACTTTTTCCGCCGCACAGGTGTATTCATCTTTCTGATGATGGTCAAACCGACCAAATCCTGTGTCTACGTGAACGATTTGCTCGTTACTGTCCGCTTTCTTTCCCTGATAGGTTTTTCCTGCTGAGACAAATTTTATCGTTGCGTCTTGAAACTCAGGATCAAACTTTTTCAGAATCCAAATACAAAAAATCCCATCACGATCCGGATTGTAATGAGTCACAATAATTTTCGGCAATGCAATCCCTTTCTAAGGGGGCCACCCCAATCTCGGATCTGGCAAAATTTTTCTTATCATAGTGTAACTTTTTTTCTCCAATTTCACAAGTGGGAATTCCGTAAAATATGACATAGTCGAGATCTATTCTGATATATTTTGATAGATACATTAGGCTTAAATTAATACACTATATCAAAAGATATCAACTTGGTCGTTTTCCCTTGTCTCATGATATAATTTCTTGGTACCTACAATGAGTATTTCAGAGGAAATTTCTCTCTCCATAGATATTAAGAAAGAGCTCCAAAAGGCGAATCCCCTGGGAAATGTCCTTGAAAGGAAAGAGCAGGAAAAAATCGGATTTTCAACTGCCGTCTATATTATTCCTATTCAAAACGGCGAGATACAACCTCACCATATCTCCATAAACATCGAAAAAGAAGACAAAAGAATTCCGGGCTTAAGTGTTGCGAAACTGTTTATCGCGAGCTATGCATTACAAGAAATTGACAAAGGAACTACTCGAAATGACGAAAAACCTCTCTCTCTTGCCACCTTTGTCCCCGTTTCCCGGTCCGAGTCAGGTTCACCTACGCGAACAATGAAAGCGCTTCTTCAGGATATGATCCATACATCAAACAACGATGCGACACAAGATCTTGCCGATTTTTTCGGCAGAAGAAATATCCAGGACTATATACAGTCTTTAGGACTGACGCAATCCTCTATTTTTGTTCCGGAAGAGGACGTAAGGGCAACCATCACCCCCAGGGAAACTGCTCTTTTCCTCTCCCGCATATGGAACAAAGAACTTCTCACAGAGCGGTCACGTGACTTTTTACTCCGCAGTATGCGGAATGCCACGATGCCGGGTGTCAAGAAAGAAGACATTTTTCCCTTCGATACCTATCCTCATGCCGTTTTTTACCATAAAGTCGGCGGCGAAGTACAAAAAAAGACAGGAACCGTGTATTTCCATGATGCTTCCATCATTCTCTTACCAAAGGAAGGGCAAGATGGTAAGACAGCATCGGGAGGAATCGTTGTCTTTTGCTCAAAGAGAAAAGACGTAACTCTTGAAACACAGAAAGCGACCCTTAAAAAAGTGTATTCCCGTTTTTTGAAACACGCGACAAAAACGCGATCCAACACATGACACACTACATATCTCTTTGATGTCTATAATCACTCTTATATTATATATAGTATAGAAAGATATGTTCCGTCATACTCTTCGTGTTTCTTTTGTCTCAAGCACATATGAGTAGGAAAACCACCAAAAAAGAAGAAGCCAGATAATCGTTGTAAGGGCTGCAAAGTAATCATGGATCAGGTTTGCAAAAATCGTGTTCACATAATAGACACCGGCTGTAATAAAGACCATTCGGGCGATATTTACTAAAAACGTTCCAAGAACACCAATAAAGATGCACTCGATCTTTGAACGGAGCGAAAAGTTTCCCTGGAGT
This sequence comes from Patescibacteria group bacterium, assembly GCA_035282885.1. Taxonomy (GTDB): domain Bacteria; phylum Patescibacteriota; class Microgenomatia; order DATDVM01; family DATDVM01; genus DATDVM01. The sequence continues at coordinate 7,212 of DATEUZ010000072.1, forward strand.
CCAGCAAGAAACGAAATAGTAAGAAGAAGTAGGGACTGCCAGCCCAAACAGTTCCATTGCAGTTGCACTGGCCAGTATTCGTATTCTTTCAACACATAAAACGACATCGTATCCCCCGGCTGGGCAAGATATGAGGGAATACCGATGAATCGAAGGACTATCACAATAAACCGCGCCTCAAACGGAACCGCGAACTCCTGCAGCTTTTTATACCAGCCGATCTGATTGATAAGGGATGTGAGGACCGAGTTAAAGGTTGTCACAAACGGCAATAACACTAAAAGAAGTGCCAAGAAAATAAAGATAATTTGGAACGTCCGCTTTTGATTCATTGATTCGTCGTCCTTTTCCTTTTTTCAGATCGAATGAGATTCCATACTAGAATCCCTCCCAGTAATAATAGCAAAAGTTTCTCAGGCATGATGATGTAGTTCCAGTTGATCGTGTAGGGATTGGCAGTCCCTGAAGTCCAAACCGCATAGATTCTTCCAGAGTCTCCATAGTTGGAAGTTAAAAACTTTGGTTGAGACCCTTCTGTCCAACTGGTATCAGTCTCACTTCCCCACGCAGACGCAGTATATTTCTTATAGTACACAGTTCCACTCCGCAAATACATCACATAGAGATCATTGTTCGCTGTATTCACAGATATCGTCACATACTCATTGCTACTTTCGTTATTGTATTCGATCAACAGCCACATCGTACTGACTTGAGCTGTTCCTGAT
>DATEUZ010000073.1:0-5278 GCA_035282885.1 Patescibacteria group bacterium
TTGACCCCGCAACCCAGGAAACGCTGAAGAACATACAGGGCGCCCTTCCAGACCTTCTCAAGGATGCGTGGGAGCGGTATTCCCGAACCTATGGAACCTTTCCGAAGTTTTTCCGAACGGCTCCGCAGCCCAAAGAGCTCTCACCACTTCTGAAAAAAGCGGCAGGTATGTTCGCTGAGGCCAGGAAAGATGAAGGTGTTTCATTTGAAGGGCAACTTTCTTCATTCGGTGAACAGGGCATGATACTTTCGTTTGCAGCTGAAATTTCAGGAACGATGGCTGAAGAGAAAGAATCTGCTCGTACCAAATACTCTGAGCTCTCTCATCTTTTTGAGATGATGGCACAATTGTTAAATGAAAAAGACTTTGCTGAAACACGCGCGGTTATTTCTGGTAAGGTTATCGGTGGCTAAATTTTCCTCTTTAAGAACGTTACTTTGAGGGAATATTCTGAGGCTCTGATATCTCACTTCCCGAAATTTCTTTTTCTTCGTGTGTATTCAGCAATTGCTTTATCGAGTTCTTCCGGTGAGAAATCCGGCCATAACGTATCGGTGAAATAGAGTTCTGAATAGGACGTCTGCCAGAGTAAGAAATTCGAGAGTCGTATCTGTCCACCGGTTCGGATAACGAGGTCTGGATCGAGTTGGCCATTTGTGTAGAGGTGTTTTTCAATAAGTTCTTCGGTGATTTCCTTCGGATTCTCGAGTCCTTGTTTGATAATCTCCTGTACCGCGTGAACGATTTCAGCGCGGCCTCCGTAGTTTAAGGCAATATTAATTTTCATCCGTTCATTGTCTTTGAGTTCCTTGATCGCTTTATGAAGGAGCCGCTGTGTGGTTGAGGGAAGCGCTTTCAACTCTCCTAAAACAGTAATGGAGATACCGTGTTTCTGGAGCATTTCAAGCCGTTTTTGGATTCCTTCTCCCAAAAGCTTCATGAGACCAGCAAGCTCTCTTTTTGCTCTGCTTTGGAGATTCTCAGTGGAGAGAGCGTACACGGTAAGGGTTTTTACTCCGATTTTCTCGCAGTATTCTGCCATATGGGCAAGCGTCTCCGCTCCTTTTTCATGGCCTTTCTCTGGTGGAAGTCCACGGCTTTTTGCCCATCTTCTGTTCCCGTCCATAATGATACCGATATGAAGGGGAATGGAAACGTCATTTGTAGGTATTGCCATATGTTCTCCTTTACGCTGAGATGAGTGTTCCATTAACAGGTGACCCGATAAGAGCGCGATACAGCGCATCATTCTTTGTGCCGTTCATCACAAAAGAGGGGACTCCGAGTTTCGCGAGTTTCAGGGATTCTTCAACTTTATGGATCATGCCGCCGGTCACATCATATCCTTCCGCTCTGCCGATTGCCTTTTTTACCTGAGCAATGTTGCGAGTAGAAATAGTCTTGATAATTGTACCATGCTCATCAAAGACCCCATCGGTTTTCCCGCACAGGATGATTTTCTCTACGAGGTACCGTTTTGCAAGCCGGGTTGCAAGAAACGACAAAATTACTTCTGTCGAAAAGATCGAGCATCCCTGACCGATATCCAGGACACTGTCACCATAGAATATAGGGATCGCGTTATGCGAAAGAAGGAGCTGCAAAGTCGGGAGATACGCTCCTGATACTGCGCCCTTATCGCCAAACATCATGCTTGACGGGTGAAGAGACATTGCAGGCAATCCTTCGTCTAAAAACGTTCGAACAACGAGACGGTTGAGTCTTGCAGCGCTGTCCTGGACTTCACATAAGCCGATAAGACTATCTTTGTGAATAAACCCCTTGTGGGTTTGGTATTTTGTGGCAGGAACGTGTGGGTACGAACCACCTCCGTGGCCGATCACAAGAAGAAGATCGTCTCTCTTAGACCTGGCTTTCTTGATCTCCTTGGCAAGCCGTTTGATCACTGACGGTTTGTGGACATACGGCTTGGATTTATCTGTAATAAGGCTTCCTCCGAGCTTTACGAGAAGAAGAGTCATGTCTTTTTTCATTAAAACAAGTGCTCCTCAATAAGACGAGCGCCTTCACAGGGTCGGTTCGTAAGAACCATTTGAACCTGGTCTAACTGCTCAATATATTTTGTAATGGTTGCTGCGTCTTTTTGTTGGCAGATGATATGGACATTTGGTCCTGCATCCATGGTGTAGTATCCCAGAAGATGTGTTTTTCTGAGTTCCAAGAGGCATGAAATAATCTGTTTTGTTCCGTCATTCCAGTAGACAATCGGTGGCTGTGAGGAAAGGGCAATTGCATGCATGGATTTGGCTTCTTCCTCAATGAGCGTTCCGAGAAGCTCAAAATCCTTTTTCTTGAGTGCCTCTTTCAGGAGTGAGACTCGTTTAGGAAGATGTTTCATGCGTTCCTTGAAGAACTCGCTTGTCGGAGCGTACTCATGACCCTCGGTCGAGGAAAAAGCCTTTTTTCCGGGATCAACAACCGCAACGAGATCGAATAGGTCCCAATAGGATGGAGGATAGAGGCTTTTTGCGTAAGATGTCTCATGCGAGACCCCTTTTTCCCATATGACAAACCCGTCAGGGATAGAACGACATGCAGAACCGCTTCCTAATCGAGCTAGGAGGGTGAGTTTCCGCTCCGTCAGGTGAAGTCCGGCAGCTGCCGCTCCTGCAACGGTCAACGCCGCAAAAGCAGACGCAGAGGCTGCTATTCCTGCATCAGAGGGAAAGGAGTTTTCTGAGACGATGCGTGCATGAGATGATATACCGGCCATTGTGCGTATCCTTGAAATAAGATCAAAGACTTTTTGTTTTTTCTTTTGATCCCTGACTTCTGATTTCTGTTGGTTGTAAAACGAGACGGACAAGGTATCTTCTTTATAGCTTGAGTCAAAGCTGACTGTTGTTTTGGTGGTACAGCGGTCCATGGTCATGGAGATGGTGTCTGTCCAAGGGAGGTTCAAGCGTTCGTCTTTCTTTCCCCAGTACTTAAGAAACGCAATATTGGCAGGCGCTATTGCAGTCTGTTTCATAGGATTTTCCTTTCAACTGTGACTCCTCGTGCACCTAAACGGGCTTTGGAGTGGGGGAGTTTTGTTTTTCTCAGAAACGGGAGAAGCTTCTTTGTATCTTGTGTATAGACAAGAATTTGGCCTGCTGAGGAGCCGTATCTGGCGCCTGCTCCCTGGATTTTTGCTGATGCACCGATGTTTTCGAGAGCAGTGATCAGTTCCTGAATAGGAGTCGGTACGACTTGAAGTGCGACGAGACAGCGGTGATAGGCTTTCCAGATGTCTGCGATTTTCGAGGTATCTTTGTGATCAAGTGAGGTAAAAAGTTTTTTTGTATGATTTTCCATCTCAGTAAAAATTTTCTCAAGGACGGAAGGGTTGGCAAGATACGATTCCTTCACCATGGCGACCATCTCTCCAGTTGTTTGAGAGGGAGTCCCTGTATCAATAAGGTACAAATCAGGAAGGGTGGTGAGGAATGGAAGAGGTTGGATAATTTTCAGTGTTTCTGTCTCTTTTCGAAACCAGATTGTTCCACCGAAAACAACGATACTGTTGTCACCGCCTGAGGGTGATCCGTGTTGCCGTTTTTCGACTTCATAGGTGACCGAGTTTATACGGTCTTTCGAAAACGGAAGACCGTGCCAAGCAAACAGGGCCGTAATAACTGAAGCCGCGACTGCTGCGGAGGAACCCATATTTGCACCGATGGGAATCTCTGATGTGAGGGTAAGGTCAAATGGTTCTTTCGGAAGGTCGTACGCTAAGATCGCTTCACCGATAGCTGTCTGGATAAGATGATCTTTTTTCTCTTTTCCTTTTTTGAGTAGCGCCACATCACGATTTTCTTGGAATTTTTCCCAATTTGAGCGTTGTTTTTTCGTGTGTAAGAGAATTTCGTCTACGGTGTACGAGGTCGCAAGATGTAAAGCCGGGATACGGGTATGGATCTTTTTATCAGGGGAGGATGTGATGGTGACTGTTGCGCGGGTATCACAAGCCGAAAGAAGCGCAGGCCGCAGGTACACCACAGCATGTTCTCCCGCTAAGATGATTTTCGCTGGGGCAGAGGCTTGTACCCGTTTCTTTTTCTTCATGATGGTTCAAAACACGACAGGTCTAAATTTAATTCCGTACTGAATGACACTTTTTGTATCAACCGCAAACAGTTTTCGAAAGACTCCCTGGACTCTTTGTCCCTCCGAGAGGGTAGAGGGATCGTAATCGGTAATTTGAGTGAGTATGGTCGGGCCGTCATCAAGCTTGACAAGTGCAATCGGGTACGGTCCGAGCTGCTCAAGCCCTTCAGGAGCTGCGTGGATGAAAGAAAACACAAGAATACGTCCAAGAGGAGATAGAATACGCTTTTTCATTGACGACTCTACTTGACAAGAGGGACAAAACTCTCTGGATGGATAGAAGACGTTTTTACATTTTTGACACTGTGACCCAATGAGCCTGTATCTTAGCTTTTGCATACGCCATGATTTTGATGGAGAACGTCTATGCATGGTCTTCCTTTCCAAAAATATGAACGACACAGGTTGCTCCAGTCCCGCCAACATTATGGGTAAGACCGATTTTTGCGTCTTTGACTTGCCTTTGCTGCGCCTTGCAGCGCAGTTGCGTGACGATTTCAACGACCTGTTTCACTCCGGTCGCCCCGACAGGGTGGCCTGCCGCCTTTAGCCCGCCGGAAACATTGACCGGACGTTTCCCTCCGAGCTTTGTTTCACCGCTTTGTGTCGCCTTTGCTGCAGTACCCTTTTTATAAAATTCCATGTCTTCAAGCGCCATGATTTCTGCAATCGTAAAGCAATCATGCACTTCGAGGACATCAATGTCCTTTTGGGTAACTCCAGCTTCCTTGAATGCTTGCTGTGATGCTTTCTGCGTCGCTCGAATCTCCGAAATGTGCGATCGTTGGGCAAGCGAAAGAGTATCGGTTGCAGAGGCTGCTCCGAGCACGAAGATAGGGTCGTGATGTGATTGTACCTGTTTTTTTGTCGTCAGGACGACTGCAGCACCTCCGTCAGAGTTCGGGCAACAATCAAGAAGCTTTAAAGGAGTTGCAACCGGAGGACTTGATAAGACTTGTTCGACGGTGATGGTATTTCGAAAATGCGCATGTGAATTGAGACTCGCATGGTAATGATTTTTTACCGCAACTTCAGCTAGTTGTCTTTCGGTTGTGTGGTATTTTTGCATATGTACTTTTGCCATAAGTGCGTATAAACCCGCAAATGTCGCTCCATAGGGCATTTCCCATTCTTCGTCGCCCGCTTCCATGAGCGCATTGGTGATTTC
>DATEUZ010000074.1:0-12035 GCA_035282885.1 Patescibacteria group bacterium
GTTCCTTGAATCACGACAGGTGACGCTTCAGTTTCTCAAGGCGGCGTTTGGTAAGGAAAAGGTTGAGGGAATGACGCGGGGAATCACACCGCTTGTGGGACTCGATACACCGGTCACAGAAACGTTTCTTTCGAAGGCTGGACAGTTGGTTGAAAAGTACTCCTCATGATACACGGAACGATCAAGCATTTCTTAGAAGACATGTTGGATATCGCAGGCTATGCAAAAAAAGAAAAAGAAACCTATGTGGTCTCTCTTGAAAATACGCTTCGCGAGGCAGTTGCGATTGAACTTCTGAAAAAATTTCCCAAAGACGACGCGGACGTATTTACCGATTTTATTACGCGACATAAAAAAAACCCTCGTATTATCCAGGAATTCTTTAAAAGTCTAAGCACCAAGGAAGAGTTTGTACAAATAAGTACCGAGAAAACGTACAACTTTACGCTTGAAATTGTTGAGAGTTTCTTGTTGTCAGCAACAGAACCGCAAAGAAAACGAGTGAAACACCTTATTGAGCGATATAATATTTCCCGCATACAAACCCGCACGGTTCGATCATAGTGAGAGTCACTGTGTGGAGGGAATCATCGCAAAAGAAGACATGAAAGTACTCATTCTCTATCTTTCAGCAGGAACGGGACATTTGAAAGCCTCTCATGCGCTCAAGGAAGCGTTTTTCCGCGTCCTCGGGACAGACTCGGACGTTGAAGTGGCCGACCTTCTCGAATATGCTCCGAGTATTTTACAAAGCGTCTATGCAAAAGGCTATGACTATACCTCCCGCTACGCGCCTGAACTCCTGGATGTTTTGTATCAGCGGTTTCTTGAGCCGGAGAAAGAGAATGACGATACAAACAGAAAGCTTCGTTTGTTGTGGGACAAAATCTCAACGCCCGGATTCCTGAAACGGATAAAGAATTTTGCCCCTGATGTGATTGTGGCCACACATCCCGACCCTTTGATCCTTCTTTCTGACCTTCGGAAACGGAAGAAAATCCGGGCAAAAGTGGTTGGAATCTTGACAGACTACGAAGTCCATTCCGGATGGGTCCATCCGTATATTGACAGATACTACGTCGCAACAGAAGAAATGGCTTCGGTCCTGAAGCGGCTGAAGATTCCATCGAGAAAGGTTCGGGCGACAGGGATACCCATAGGGCTTGACTTCGCAAATCCTCGAACACGGAGTGAGGCGATCATTTCCCTTGGATTACATCCTCAGAAAAAAACAATCTTCGTTCTTCACGGCCTCACCGGGCGGACAAAAACAGCGTCGGTCGTCAAAGAACTGGTCAGAATAAAGCGGCCTGACCTCCAGCTTGTTGTGGGAATCGGAAAAGGAGAACAAGTAAAAGATGAAGTTGAGGCCATCTTGAAGCGGTCACATATGCCGTATAAACTCTATGGATTTATCGATGACATGGTGAATAAACTTGCGGCTACAGATCTTATCATCACCAAACCCGGAGGTCTTATCGTGTCCGAATGTCTTGCGATGCACATTCCTCTGCTTCTCATCAATCCGACTCCAGGCCAGGAAGAAGCAAACGCCATCTTTTTACTCGAACGGGGGGTTGCGATGTATCTTCGCAATGTTACATCACTTGAATACAAACTGAGTCTCATGCTTGATGATTCGTCTCACTATCGTCGCATCAAGGAACGTTTATTCTCGATTGGGAAACCGAACGCCTCTTTGGAGATAGCCATGGATGTGGTGCAACTTGTCTCTCGAAGGAAAGTGCAGAAGGAGGTATAATAGGCGTATGGTAAAAAATGCAAATCAACGGGTTGGCGTGTTTGTCGACGTACAGAATATGTATTACTCCGCGCGGCATCTCTACAACTCAAAAGTCAATTTCTCGAATATCTTAAAAAATGTGGTCGGTGAGCGTCCGGTGATCAGGGCAATCGCCTATGTGATCCGTGCCTCGTTTCCGGAAGAACAGTTCTTTTTCGATGCGCTTCAACATGCTGGATTTGAAGTGAAGAGTAAAGACATCCAGATCTTCCCGGGTGGAGCCAAAAAAGGGGACTGGGATGTCGGTATAGCGATGGATATTATCCGAATGGCTCCGAAACTCGATGTGGTTATTCTTGTTTCAGGGGACGGAGATTTTGTCGATCTTGTTGATTACCTTCAGAATCACGGCCATCGGGTAGAGATTGCAGCGTTCGGACGTTCCACGTCAAGCAAGTTGACTGCTGAGGCTGACGAGTTTGTCGATCTTGATAAGGCAAGTGATCAGTATCTATTGAAACCTCGGGTTAGGACAAGAATCCCCACGACTTCACAGTAACGTTGCGCGCTGCGTATTCGGATCTCGATTGACTTCGATCGTCCGTACCTCATCAAGAAGCGGCTTGAACTCTGTATGTTGTACTGCCTGTTCTGTTTCATTTGTATGAAAAATACGGACGGGAACAGGAAGAAATTGACCGCTCTCATCCTGGGGAAGGAACACAACTTTCCCGTTCACTTTGTCGCCAATGGAAAATTGTTTTCCCTGTTCTAATGACTCATGGGAGGCGAAGAAGAGATGGTTAATCACATCATAAGAGTCACCGTGTGGCTTCGTCGGATCTTCGGGAAGTTGTGTTAAAATTGCGACTTCGTGGCTGTTCCCACCAACAATAATTCCGTCGGTCGCCGTCACCGCGAGGTAGTGAGGCGCTATTTCATCTTTCCGGCGGAGGATAGTCTCAAAGGTCGTTTTTTCACTCACCTCAAGTTCGGGAAGTTGAATTTCTGTTTCTATGCGGGAGGGATTTCCTTCTTTTGATTGCATGTCCTGGATGGCTCGAAGGGTGTATCCTGCGGTCATACCCATGCCGATAAAGAAGAAGACAGAAAGTGCCTTAACGAATAGTGGGGAAATCTTTCTTCTGGGAGTCTCTGGAAACGGATGGAGGAGACGTATTTTTTCTTTCACGGGTTTGTGTATACCCGAATATACTAAATATGTCAAGAAGACCCATAGAGATAGAGAAAATTAAGAAGAAAGAAAAATAAAAGATAAATATGAATTATGCGTCTAAATTAAATATATCCATCTGACATGTTAATACTATGATATATGATCATTTTATAGCATCAATCTAAGAAAGCGATCCCCATGGAAAGACGGTTATTAATATAAACCTCTAGTATTATATATAGTATAAGTGATTATGAATGGGGAAAGGAAAAGGCGGTGTATAATACAACCGCCATGAAGAAAGAAAAAATAATTGTTGCTATGTCTGGAGGAGTTGACTCTTCTGTCGCAGCAGCTCTGCTTACAAAAAAAGGATATGACGTCACGGGTTGCTTTTTGCAATGTTGGAAAGAAACGCCGCAGTGTCATCCTGATCGGGATCGCGCAGATGCGCTTCGTGTGGCGAAAACGCTCGGAATTCCATTCCTTTCTTTTAACTTCGAGAAAGAATATCAAAAGAAAGTCATAGACTCCTTTTTTCAGGAATATAAAATCGGGCGCACGCCGAACCCGGATGTTGTCTGTAACAAAGAAATTAAGTTTGGCCTTCTTCTTGAGAAAGCAAAAAGCCTTGGGTTCTCGAAAGTGGCAACGGGACACTATGCCGGTGTCCATCACACATCGGATGGTGTGTTTCATTTGCGTAAGGGAGTTGATAAGAAAAAGGACCAGTCGTATTTTTTGTACAGACTGACGCAAACGCAATTACAACATATTCTTTTTCCGGTGGGACATCTCACCAAAAGTAAAGTACGACGGCTTGCGCAAAAATTTCAGCTTCCGGTTGCAGCGAAGGAAGAAAGTATGGGTATTTGTTTCGTCGGAGAAGTAGACATACGGGAGTTTCTGAAGGAGAGGATCCCATCAACACCGGGGGAGGTAGTGACGCTTGAAAATAAAGTGATCGGAAGCCACGAAGGTCTTCCATTTTATACCATCGGGCAACGCCGTGGATTTCGCGTCGCAACATATGTCGGGTATCCTTTATATGTGGTTGCCAAGGATGTGAAGCGAAATAGACTCATTGTCGGAAGAGGAGAAAAATCAAAGACAGATTTTTTCCCGATCTCTGACCCACACTGGATTGAAGAGAACGCTAAGGTACAAGTGAACGATGGCGGAGTTTCGTGTGAAGTCAGAATCCGTCATTTGGGAATGTTGTATAAAGGAACGGTGAAGAAACAAAAGGGAAAGCGGTATACTGTAACGCTGAAAGAAAAAGCATTTGGAGTTGCGCCAGGGCAGAGTGCTGTGTTTTATATGAAAGAGAGAGTGCTTGGCGGAGGAATTATTGAGGATTACTTTGATATATAAAAGGATACTAATTAACAGATTGATATGGACATAAAGGACATACTCTCTTCGTTTCAATTCTATTATTTGACGAACCCAAGACCGCTACGTGCGTTTTGGTGGTATCCGTATGGGATTTGGAGTCTTTTTGCGCTTTCTTTTGTTCTCTTACTTATCTATCTTGTCGGTTCGATGCGGTTTGAAGAGAAATCACCGAAACGAATCCTCCTGACAAAATCTGTCTCAGGGTTCATGTGGGCGTTGGCCTTAGGAGGAGTGCTTCTTTTTGCACGAAGAGTCGGGATTGCCTATTTGTCTGCGCCGATTTGGGTCGTTTCCTGGACGATCTGTGTCGTATCGTTTCTGGCCTATATCTGGGGTGAGTATCGGCATCATCTTCCGGGCGAACTCCAAGAGTACGAACAGGAAAAGCTACGGAAAAAATATCTTCCCCGAAAGAGACGGTAGACCGCCTCTTGCTTGACCCTCGGAAGCGTTTGTGGTATAAGAAGAAGCGCAAAGGGGTTATCACACCCTAAGTTAATTTTTGCATTGCCCTTTAACAACTGAAAGACGAGCCATAAACCAATCTTTCAGTCGTATGGACGATTGAAAGATGGTAGGAAATTCTTTTTGAGAGTTTGATCCTGGCTCAGGATGAACGCTGGCGGCGTGCCTTAAGCATGCAAGTCGAACGAGACAAAGTCGCAAGGTTTTGTTTAGTGGCGGACGGGTGAGTAACGCGTAGGAATCTACCCAAAAGTGAGGAATAACTCGCCGAAAGGCGAGCTAATACCGCGTGTGCCCGCAAGGGTAAAGGGCGTAACTGCCCGCTTTTGGAGGAGCCTGCGTCCTATCAGCTTGTTGGTAGGGTAACGGCCTACCAAGGCGATGACGGGTAGCTGGTCTGAGAGGATGGTCAGCCACAATGGCACTGAGATACGGGCCATACACCTACGGGTGGCAGCAACTGGGAATATTGCGCAATGGACGAAAGTCTGACGCAGCGACGCCGCGTGAGGGATGAAGGCCTTCGGGTCGTAAACCTCTGTGGTTAGGGAATAAGTTCTGAAGGTACCTAACTAGAAAGCACCTGCAAACTACGTGCCAGCAGCCGCGGTAATACGTAGGGTGCAAGCGTTATCCGGATTTACTGGGCGTAAGGTGTCCGCAGGCGGTTCTTCAAGTCGTAGCTTAAAGACTGGGGCTCAACTCCAGAGAGGGTTACGATACTGTTGAACTAGAGGCAGAAAGAGGGAGACGGAATTCTCGGTGGAGCAGTGAAATGCGTTGATATCGAGAGGAACACCAAAGGCGAAGGCAGTCTCCTGGGTCTGCTCTGACGCTCATGGACGAAAGCTAGGGGAGCGAAGCGGATTAGAGACCCGCGTAGTCCTAGCCGTAAACACTGGACACTAGATGGTGGTGGCAACATCACCGTCGTAAGCTAACGCGTTAAGTGTCCCGCCTGGGGAGTACGGCCGCAAGGCTAAAACTCAAAGGAATTGACGGGGGACCGCACAAGCGGTGGAGCATGTGGTTTAATTCGATACAAAGCGAAGGACCTTACCTGGGCTTGACATGGTACTGCACATCCATTGAAAGATGGACTCCTTCGAGGGTGTACCACAGGTGCTGCATGGCTGTCGTCAGCTCGTGCCGTGAGGTGTTGGCTTAAGTGCCTTAACGAGCGCAACCCTTGTCTTCTGTTACAAGTGTCAGAAGAGACTGCTCACCTAATAAAGGAGAGGAAGGAGGGGATGACGTCAAGTCAGCACGGCCCTTATGTCCAGGGCTACACACATCCTACAATGGCGGGTACAATGGGTAGCGACCCGGTAACGGGGAGCAAATCCCGTAAAACTCGCCTCAGTTCAGATTGGGGTCTGCAACTCGACCCCATGAAGTCGGAATCGCTAGTAATCGCAGGTCAGCAGACTGCGGTGAATACGTTCTCGGTCCTTGTACACACCGCCCGTCAAGCCAACAAAGTCGGAGGCGCCCGAAATCGGTGTGCCAACCCGCAAGGGGGGCAGCCGCCTACGGCGAATTCGATGATGGGGACTAAGTCGTAACAAGGTATCCGTTCTGGAAGGAGCGGATGGATCACCTCCTTTCTAAGGAGAGATTATCGTCCCATACTTCGAGTATGGGGAGAGTTTTTTCGTATTCTCTTAGACAAAATACGATTCCTACCATCTTTCAGTCGTTCATAAGAGGGAATGCTCTTCGTTTGCGGGGTGCGCGTCACAGAAAATGGACGCGGAAAGCATCTTCAGATTGTATGCTTTTAAGTCCTTTTGGGGACACCCAAACTGAAGAACTTATTCGAAAGTTCAAGAAAACCTCGCAATTTATTGCGAGGATGAATTGAACAAGAGAAAACATTCTCCTTTAGAGGTGAAACCTCACACTTCAGTGTGAGGAGAATGTTATACAAATTACCTGGTCATCCGCCAGGTTTTTTGTTGGGTTTTGGGGGAAAAATTAATTCGGGTACACCGTATATGAAGAGCAGTTGACACACTCGCCCTTGAAGAGAGGTTCCCGACAGTGGGGAATGCCGGTTCCTTCTAAGACATAATAGATTGCCCAGTTGTCTGTCCCATCAGGATTAAACCCTGGAATTTGACGTAGGGTAATCTGGACATTTCCTGTACTTCCGTCCCAGCATTCTTCATCCTTCCAATTATCATAATCGTAGACACTTCCCTCAAACGGACCAGATGGCCAGACTTCACCGCGAATGAGTGGAGCAAGTCCAGTAGGCATGACGTTTCGCGGGACGTCAGCCGGATAGCCTCCATTGTTCGCCTCGTAGATTTGGACCGCCCTTCCGATTTCTGCAACTCCCTTTTTGGCATGTGCATAGTTGACGCGGGCTTTTTGTTTTGCAGGATCAATCATGCTGTAGACGACAACAGCTAAAATCGCAAGAACCGCAACGACGACAAGAAGTTCGATAAGCGTGAGGCCAAGAGAGGGGAAACGTCGTTTCATGCAGTCATTGTAGAAAAAAGGGAGACGTTTGGGAAGGTAGCGTTTCTGAAAGTGAGCGTGGTATAATACGTCGGTGTATGCGCGAGGCACACTTTAGTAGCGCGTGTGAGGGGTATTTTCGGGCGAATAGCTCAGCTGGCTAGAGCGCAGTCCTGATAAGACTGAGGTCCATGGTTCGACTCCATGTTCGCCCACAATTTTTCTTGCATCGTTAACCACAATTCGCTACACTGAACCCAGATGCACACGAAGAGAGGCTTAACGCTCATTGAACTTCTTATGGCTGTCACGCTTACTGGTGTAATAGCTGTGATAGTTTTTACCGTCATGCCACAATTTACAAAAAGAGCCCGTGATATCCAGCGGAAAAAAGATTTAAAAGTGTGGCAAGAAGCACTTGAGCAATATTACGTCGATAAAGGAATTTATCCGTGGCACATGACAGAAGTCTCACATCCCGATTATCCGTGTACCCCGCCCGCATGTTCTGTCTGTACTGGATGGTGTGCAAATGACAAAGATCCGACGGGTGCAATGTGGGAACAGTTTGAGGCTGAGCTTTCACCGTATCTGAAAGAGGTTCCTATAGGGAAAAAATCAGATGCATGGGTGACGTATGTGTATTCAACGTCAGTACGGGATCCGAGCGCTCCGGGTGGGTGGACCTATGAAGGTCCGCCGGTTCGTTACTGTGCTGGCACATTTTTAGAAAATACCAGCGATCCGCAAATCAATAACCCAACAGCATCCCCTAACGGTGCATGGAATCTTGAATGCGACAAATTCCAGTGGGCGTGTGCGTCCAACTATTACCTCTGTGGACCAAAAGAGGCGGGTGAATAAGAAAGTTGAATTGACAACTTGCATGGTTTCTCTCTATGATGAAAGAGGAAAGAGGGATTGATGCCAAAAATTCTCATCATGGAAGATGACCCGTCGCTCATGAAGATTTACAAAGCGGAATTTTCGATCCGCGGATTTGAGGTCGTCTCGGCGTTTGATGGTGAGGAAGGATTGAAAGTCTCCCGAGAAAATCCTCCTGATGTGATGCTTCTTGATCTCATGATGCCAAAACTTTCGGGTCTTGTGGTGTTGGAGGGATTGAAACAGAACACTATTACGAAAAACACTCCCGTGATTGTTGTGACGAACTTCGGACAAGAAGAAAATATACGACGGGCTCTTGAGCTTGGTGCAAACGAAGTCATTTTAAAATATCAGGTGACCCCGGCAGAAGTCGTCGAAAAGGCGCAAGCCCTTTTAGATCAACTCAAAGAGGGAAAGGAGGAGCATCGTGCCCCAGACAGTGTCTCCTGAAGAGTATAAAAAATTGTTAACCGATATGATTCAGAAACAGATTATTATATTGGGTCCGGACATTGCCCTGTTAAAAGCACGGAATGTCGAGGAGATGGAAATCGATCAGCATGGAAAAGTGACCGAGATTCACGGAGACCCCAAACAGGCGCTTCAGAAACTCATTAAGTCCTATATGGAGCTTTCCGGCCTGATTGTGCAAAAAACCATGGAGCCTCTTCTTCAAAAATATCCAACACTTCTCCCGACTGAAGGAGAAGGGCCGCAAGGAGGGATGCAGTGATAGACGTGACGACGCAAAACGTGTTTGAGAAAAGTATTGAAGTGAGTGCATTCTTTTCGCCGATTGTCGGACTCGTTGCGGCACTCATTATGTCGCGGGTGACCATGAACTTCGGAAAAGGTGTGATTGCCAAAGGATTTACGTTTGTCACGATTGGTATTCTTTTCATTGCCTCCTCCATGCTCTTTGACGCATTCGTCAAATACTACGAAGTTCTAGATGCCTGGGTTCGTTTGATGCGGGAAGTGTTGCTTCTTGTTGGCATGTATGTGATTGTTGCAGGCGCCAAATACGTGCATGATGAACTGGAAAAAATGAGAAAATGAACGCTTGGTTGAGGATGCATGCGCCGTGGAAGCAGTATCCTGTCATCATGCAGCACATATAAGGAGTACGTTGGATGCCTGCCCTCTCTCTCCCTATCCTTTTTATACTTTCTATTCTTGCCTGGGTGGGGTTTCTTTTTATTCTGTATATTTTGTATAACGAAGAAAAGAGGCACTACCTCACACGATCCTCCTGGCTGATGGATTTTTGCACGACGATCTCATCTTTTGAGGATCATGATGCGCTCGGAGACTATGTCTGCCAGGAACTGACGCACCTTGGGTTTTCTCACGTTTTTTTGGCGTTACGGTTAAAAGAAGGAACAGGAGCACGCGGAAAAGCATCTTCAGGATTTCCTCCGCAGTTTGACCCGAAGAAACTCCACATTCCATTAAAGCCCGCAAGAGGGATGCTGGCAAAAACGATTGCGAAGGGAGAGTTCCTCTCAAGTGATGACGAGGAAACCCACACCATTGAATACCTTACCATCGAACCGCATTCATACGCGTCGATTCCCCTTCTTCCCAAAAAGCAGAAAGAGAAAGCAAGGCAGGCGTGGGGAGTGCTTTTTGTCGCAAAAGAAAAAGGCTATATTTCGGGGGACGAGAAAAAGATGCTTCAATCCATCGGGTTTGAACTGGGAACGCTTTTCGAGAAAGATGCGTACATCGCATCCTTGCAACAAGAAGAAGGAGAGATGAAACGAAGAATCTACGAAGTCTCGATTCTCAAAGAATTGGGAGAGCGGATCGGCTACGAACTGAATGTGCAAAAGATCGTTGATATTATCGGCGGGTCGCTCGGTGAACTTCTTGAGTATTCGACAGTCTCAAGTGTACTCTTTACCCCTGAAGGCAAAACAGTCTTCCACAGCATTCTTGCAGAACCGGTCAGCCGCATTTTCATTCAGGAAGTCAAACAGCGTATGATTGAATCCATCAACGCATTAAGCGGATCGGAGATTAAATCGCAGCAAGTGCAGGATACGTTAACCGGCGCGATTATCGACGACACGAATACCGCGCCTGTTTCATCGTTTTTTAATATTCCTTTGATGATCAACAACCGTATTGTCGGGGTGATGACGGTTGCCTCGACAAAACCTGGTTTGTATCACGAAGAAGAGATGACGATTCTCTATAAAATCGTGTCCCAAGCAGCAAACGCGGTGTCCAAGCTTGAACGGGTACTGGAAGCGGAAAAAGGGAAGCTCACCGCAATGGTCTCGTCGATGGCAGATGGGGTCATTATGGTTGATAAACATACGGTGCTTCAGGTTTTTAACCCTGCAGCCAGGCGCATGTTGCAGTTAGAGGGACAGGAAGCCTCAATCTTTGATGTGTTTGAAAAAGTCCACGGAAAGATTCATCTTCGCCGAAAAATGGAAGAGGCAATGAGTAAAGAGCAGTTGATTGTTCTCCCTGATACCTTCCTGGCGCCAACGGTCGCAGTGCGTGTTTTGATCTCACCGGTCTATGACGAGCAAAAAAATCCTCTGGGGACAGTGGTCCTTCTGCATGATGTCACAAAAGAGAAAGAACTTGAACGTGTTCGGGAGGATTTTACTGCGATGATGGTTCACGAGTTGCGCGCGCCTCTCACAGCGATCTACGGATCTTCGGACATTCTGTTGCAACATGTCAACGCGTTGCAAGTGAAGGAGCAACAAGAGCTTCTTTCTGTGGTGAAGATGGAAGCTCAATCAATGATTAAGCTGGTTT
This sequence comes from Patescibacteria group bacterium, assembly GCA_035282885.1. Taxonomy (GTDB): domain Bacteria; phylum Patescibacteriota; class Microgenomatia; order DATDVM01; family DATDVM01; genus DATDVM01. Next base: position 10,923 of record DATEUZ010000074.1, read on the forward strand.
CTGATTTGCTTGATGTTGCAAAGATTGAGACAGGGCACTTTATGGTCATCAAACAAAAACAACCGTTTCTTCTGGTGATCGAAGATCAACTTCGGGTATTTGAAGGATCCGCAAAAGAAAAGAATATTGATTTGCGGCGCGAGTTTGATGACTCAATTCCTGAAGTGGCATTTGACAAGATGCGACTCGCTCAAGTCCTTGCTAATCTGTTGTCAAACGCAATTAAGTACACCAATAAAGGCGGCATTGTGACCGTTTCAGCGGCGAAAAAGAAAGATACGGTCGTTATCGCGATCCGCGATACAGGAATCGGGATGTCAGAAGAGCAGGTCAAGAATTTGTTCAATAAGTTTCAGCAATTTCAAGCTCGTGGAACAGAGGGAGAGAAAGGAACAGGACTGGGTCTGGTCATTGCGAAAGGAATTATTCAGGCACACGGCGGTGAACTTCGGGTCGAGTCAGAAGAGAACGTCGGAAGTATTTTTTACATCTCTCTTCCTATCTCGGATACAAAAGCGTAAGGTTTTGAGAAGAGTTGAAAAATCTGGTATGATGGGGGTGTCGTGAGAATACTGCTCGTTGAGGATGATGAATCTATTGTCACGGTCTATAAAACCGCACTCCAACTACAGGGGTGGGAGATCGATATTGCCTCTGACGGCAAGACAGGACTCACCAAAGCACTCCACGCTCCGTATCCGGACGTTCTTATTCTTGATCTGATGCTTCCTGTGATGAACGGGTTTGATGTCCTCAAAGTCGTCAAAGAAACAGAAACGACCAAGCACATTCCTGTGATTGTTTTGACCTCCCTTTCCGAGAGTGAAACCCAAGAAGCGCTTTCGCTCGGCGCGGCGCTCTGTTTAGTGAAGACAGAATGTTCTCCTGATGAACTCGTTGGGCATATCAAAACCCTGACAGAAAAGAAATAACCTCATTTTTATTACATCGGCTGCAAGGCGAATATCTCGAACTTCAGGCGGATGAGCCGCCGCCTCTGCGAAGCAGAGGTAGCCCGTCCCGTAAGACAGAACCCCAACACTTCGGTGTGGGGGGATGTCATTGACTTCAACTCGAAAATTTGGTAAGATGGCTACGCTTGTGAGAAACCTT
>DATEUZ010000075.1:0-5392 GCA_035282885.1 Patescibacteria group bacterium
ATACTCTGATACATACTCGTAAAAGGGGTTTTTGATGAGAAAATATATTCTATTTTTCGTAGTGCTGCTTCTCGTTTCTTTTCCGTTTTTTGCTGCATATCCGTCTTTCGGTAAAGAAAGAAAAGAAGAAAAAGTTCCAGGACATGTGATTGTGAAATTTTTGGAGTCAGTGGGAGCGCCGGCGATCGATCAAGAGCTACGAAAACACGACGCAAAGGTTGAGAAAAAGTTAGATAGATTAGGAGTTCTTGTTCTCACCGTTCCGTTAGGGAGAGAGGAAAGTATTGTCTCATCCCTCTCACGAAATCCGTCTGTTGAATACGCAGAGGTCGATTCACTTGCGTATGCCCTCTTTACTCCGAACGATCCGCAGTTTTCGAAACAATGGGGCCTTGATAATATCGGGCAACTCGTTCAAACGACCATAGGGAAAGCTGATGCGGATATCGATGCGCCTGAATCCTGGGATACCACTCAAGGTGGAGTATGGGTTGCTATTTTAGATACCGGAATTGACCAGGACCATGAGGATATTTCTTCAAAAGTTGTGATGGATGAGAATTTTTCGGATTCGCCGACAATCGACGACCTCTATGGTCATGGAACACATGTAGCAGGAATAGTGGCTGCGGTAACGGATAATGGAACAGGTGTCGCCGGCGGGTGTCCGACCTGCGAACTGATCAGCGGAAAAGTGCTGAATGACAGCGGGTCGGGAGCGTATTCCTGGATAGCAAACGGAATTACTTGGGCAACAGATAGCGGTGCCAAGGTTATCAATATGAGCTTGGGAGGGTCGGCATCTTCCCGCACACTTGAAAATGCAGTCAAATATGCTTGGAATCACGATGTTGTTGTTGTTGCTGCTGCTGGAAATTCATCCAATCAGTCAAAGATCTATCCGGCAGCATATACGAATGCCATTGCTGTGGCAGCAACGAATAATAAAGACCAAAAGGCCTCTTTCTCAAGTTACGGGAATAAATGGGTAGACGTCGCAGCTCCCGGAGAGAATATTTATTCGACGTTTCCAAACCACGATAACTATATTCACAGCGAGTATGGTCGGGCACTCAATTATGATTATGCGTCAGGAACATCGATGGCAACCCCGATGACGTCAGCAGTGGCGGCTTTAGTCTGGTCCACTCCGTACGGCACATCAGCTTCGGCTGTGAGAAATAGGGTGGAATCAACTGCTGATAAGATTTCCGGAACCGGAAAGTATTGGGCTAAGGGCAGGATCAATGCACAGAGGGCGGTTGCTCCGTAAACAGTACGTGCAGAACATCTAAAAGTTCTTAGGCGTGATCTTTTTCGTCTGCTAGTGCTTCTTCTTTGGTCTTATGAATTGTCCCGTCTTTATGTTCAGCTGGCGAGTAGAGCGTATATAGTTTTAGATGATCTCTGTTTGATGTATTAATAATGTTATGTTTCATGCCTGCCGGAATAACAACCGCTGAGCCATCTGCTAAGTGATACTCTTCACCGTTGAGAACCGCTCTTCCCTCACCCGATTCGATCCGAATGAACTGATCCACATGGGCATGGATCTCTTCTCCGATTTCTTCTCCCGGATCAAGGCTCATAATCACCAGTTGGCTATGCGGAGCAGTATAAAGAACCTGACGGAACGCGTTATTCTGTTCAGTTGCTTTTTCAATATCAGTCACGTATCCTGTCATATAGACCTCCTTGGTTTATATTCTAGCTGGTTTTTTGTTGATGATCAAGAAAGGAAGTTCTGATGGGGAAAAGTATGATATCTTTTTTTGGTTGGTACGGAATGTTAGCAGTCCTTGGGGCATATACGCTTATGAGTTTTCGCATCGTGTCCCAGGATGATTTCCTTTATATATTTCTCAATCTTTCTGGAGCTATAGGGATTTTTTGGTTTTCGCTTGCCAGACGAGCGTATCCCCTTGTGGTACTGAACGTTGTTTGGGCACTTGTTGCTATATTTTCTCTTCTTCAGTTCTTCGGGTTGACAGCAGGAAGAGGAAGCCTTTGATATAATGAACTGTGCGCGTCTCAACAATCACCCGCGATGGTCTTACTTTTTCATATCTGAATAAGGAAGAGTTTGAGTTTCTCTATCGGGATATTTTTATCCAAAAAGTCTATGAATATACCTTACTACCGTCTTCTCCTCTTATTATTGATTGCGGAGCACATACAGGACTGAGTGTTTTGTATTTTAAAAAGCTCTATCCGAAGGCAAAAGTTATTGCGTTTGAACCGAATCCGAGAACATACCAGATACTAGAACGTAACATGAAGAATAATTTCGTCACGAATGTTACCTTAGTGAAAGCAGCTCTTGCCCCGAGGAAAGGTCCCCTTGATTTTTATATCAGTCGCGACGCAGCGCATCCTTGGTCAGCCGCAGATTCTGCAGTCAAAGGGAAATGGTATGACCCCAATTCATGCATGAAGATACAAGTTCCGGCAGTAACGCTTTCCTCCTATATTACAGGACGGGTCGATCTTCTGAAGATGGATATTGAGGGGTATGAAGAACGCGTCTTACGAGAGATCGAGAAAACGCTTGATTATGTACGGGCAGTTGTTCTTGAGTTTCACGGAAATCCTGTCAGTAGGTACAATAGTCTGAAGAAAATCCTTACGATACTTTCTCGTCATCAATTCCACACTGAAATAAAAAAGGACGGAAACGTTGTCACACTTCCCCATGACGACTCTCTCTATTACAGATTGTACGTCTATGGAGTACAATCAACGCATCACACATCATAGATCCCTTTTGATACAATTGCTTCATGATACGAGGAAAAGTGATTTTTACAAAAACGACTAAACAAGGAAAAGAGCTTGTGATCCGTTACCCGAAACGGACAGACGCGAAAGGGATGTGTGACTACATTAATACCCTATCAAAAGAACGGACATTCATCCGGTCGCAGGGAGAAAAGATTACACTTGAGGAAGAGAGAGCCTACCTCCGTGGGCAGCTTACAAAAATGAAGGACAGACAAGCAGTACAACTTCTCGTCTTTTTGGATGATAGATTGGTAGGCATTGCGGGTGTGAATATGAAAGATAAGATCGAATCACATATCGGATCACTTGGCATTTCACTTGATCAGAAAATACGGGGGGAGGGAATTGGAACGCTCCTCATGGATGTGCTTCTTCGGGAGTCAAAGAAGTATCTTCCGACACTCAAGACATTGATTTTAAGTGTCTTCGGACAGAATAAACGTGCCCTTTCTCTGTATAAAAAATTTGGATTTACTGAGTACGGAAAACTTCCTGAGGGTGTACGATTTCGGAACCTTTTCGATGACCAGGTGTTGATGTACAAGAAAATCCGCTAAGAGTCACTTTGAGAAGCTAATCAAAACAGCCCCTATGGTCATGAGAATACTTCCAAGAAGAACAGGAACGGTGAGTTTCTCCTTTAATAGTACTACGGCAAGGATAATGGTCAGAACAAGACTGAGTTTGTCTATAGGAACGACTTTTGAGGCCTCTCCGATCTGTAACGCTCGAAAATAAAAAAGCCACGAGAGTCCGGTGGTAATACCGGAAAGGACAAGAAAAATCAAAGAGAGACGAGAAATATGTGTCAGCTCTTTGTGTACCTGTTGAAAAAAGACGATTCCCCAGGCAAAAAGGAGAATGACCACCGTCCGTACAGCAGTTGCGAGATTTGAATTGACATCTTTTACTCCGACTTTAGCGAGGATTGCAGTAAGCGCCGCAAAGAATGCGGAAAGAAATGCGAAGAGTATCCAATTCATATCTCTTCTATTGTAATACATCGGAGTTTTTACGTCATGTCATGTTTCCTGAAAAGAAAAGAACGTGGTACAATACACCCTTATGTCAAAACAAGCACCTCCGATAAAACGACCCCTGATTCATATTCCTACAGCTAAAAATACGTTATTGGAAAAGATTGTGGGTCTCATCAATACAAATGAAGAAGTCCAGACCTTGTGGAAGGTCATGAATGTGAATGCGATTGATCGGCTTGGAATGACTGACCACGGACCTGTCCATTTCCAGATTGTCTCAAATATTGCACTCAGGTTATCTAGAATACTGACGAGCCACAAGGTAGAGATGTCCATTACGAAGAATTTCGGGTTATCTTCCGATTATGCAGAGGTGGTGATTTTTCTTGCAAGTTTGTTCCATGACTTCGGTATGTCCATCGAACGGGACGGACATGAGGAATTTAGCCTCATTCTTTCCAATACGATTCTTCGGGAGACATTGGCGTTTTTACCGACGACGGAAAAGGTTATTGTGACAAGTGAAGTACTCCACGCCATTATCAGTCACCGAAGCGGCGGAAATCCTCTCACGATTGAAGCAGGTATCGTGCGGGTTGCAGATGCACTTGATATGAGTAAAGGGAGATCCCGGATTCCCTATGAAGCAGGAAAAGTTGATATCCATTCCGTTTCCGCTGCGGCGATTGAGAATGTAGAAATAGAAGAAGGCACAAAAAAGCCGATTCAGATTACGATTTCCATGAATAACTCCGCCGGCGTGTTTCAGGTTGACGAACTGTTAAAGAAAAAACTCAAAGGTTCAGGGATCGAAAAGTACGTTGAGGTAAAAGCTGTTCTTCTTAGAGAGACGGAAAAAAGTCTTGTGAAAGAGTTTAGCCTGTAACTTATGAAGAATGTTTCCGAACGCGATTTTGAACAAGCAATAGTATTTCTATCCTCTCGCTATCGTTCTTCTACAAATCCAAAGCCGGTCCTTCTTCACAGTATCCGCGTCGGTTTGATGCTCTGCCAGTTGGGTTACAAGAAAGAGATTGTACTCGCAGGATTCTTGCATGATGTGATTGAAGACATGCATGTGACAAAAGAGGAAATTCAGAAACACTTCGGATCGCATGTTGCCGATTTTGTCGCGTCAGTCAGTTTCAATCCGAATATAAAAGACAAGACAAAACGGTATAAGGAACAAATGTCCCGGGCATCATCTGTGGGGAAGGACGCGCTTCTTGTTGAGACTGCTGACATTCTCGATAACAGTGAGTATTTTTTTCTTGCGACAGATGAAGATCGAAAAGTGCTTCTTGAGAAATATGCATATTTCTTAAAAATTTCTCGATCTCTTCTTTCCGAAGAAACAGTATGGAAAAAGCTTCTCCGCAGGGTCAGACATTTTCAGTAGAAATAGCTTCAATTTCCGTGGATATGACATGGTCTGATACATTGACTTTTTGTCTGAACCCGATACAGTAACAGAGTATAAAGGAGGGATGAAAAAAAGAACACGTCTGTTTCAAGGCTCTCATGGAATGAGGGCTTTTTTAGTTGAAAGGAGGTGATTTCAGATGGCAAAGAAGAAGAAGTAAGGAAAAGGAGGCAAAAAATGTTTTCTTGCCTCCTTGCTTACCAAGCGG
>DATEUZ010000076.1:0-9610 GCA_035282885.1 Patescibacteria group bacterium
TTTTTCTTACAGACACTTGTGCTTCAATACTTTCCTTTTTTGCGGCATACATGATGCGAAATGTCGGACCGTTCCGCCTTTTCCTGGAAGAAGTACAACCTCTGAATGTGTACCTTACGGCGCTACCGTTTTCTATTCTCCTTCTTCTTCTTGTCTTTTTTCTTTTCGGTCTCTACGAAAGGCAGAGGAGGATGAAGCCGTTTAGTGAACTCTATTTGGTGGTAAGAGCAACGATTCTCTGGACGCTTCTTCTTATGTCCGGCTCGTATCTTTCAAAATACGATTATTCCCGTATCATTGTTCTCCTCTATTTCCTCTTCTCTCTTCTGTTCCTAAATCTCGGGCGCTCGCTTTTTAGAGTTGTTGAAAGTACGTTCTATCAGAATGGGAAAGGCGTCGTACGTATTCTCATCATCGGAGCAGGTCGAATGGGACGTGATCTTTCACGCAGACTTCGTGAGTATGAGCAGGTCGGCTATAAAGTCGTTGGTTTTCTCGATGACTATGTCGCCACAAAAAAGAACTTTCCTGTTATCGGCACATTGAAAGACGCTCGAGCCGTGATCCATGAGCATAGGATTCAGGAAGTCTATATTTGCGACCCATCCTTATCCCACGATACGATCCTGACATTGGTATCTGAATCTTCAAATCAACACGTGCGTTTCAGAATTCTTTCTAATGTGTTTGACCTCGTGAGCGGTTCAATAGATGTTGCACGTTTAGAGAGTATTCCCTCCCTTGACGTTTGGAAAACGCAGGAAAACTGGTGGGTCGGGGCTCCGAAGCGGCTCTTTGACGTGCTCGTCGCTACCATTCTTCTTTTTGTCTCGCTTCCTCTTTGGCTTGGGATCGCTCTCTTGATCTTTCTTGAGGACGGAAGACCGATCATCCTTTCTCAAAGGAGGGTTGGTTTCTTAGGGAAACAATTCTTTATGATTAAGTTTCGTACGATGAAAAAAAATACTCCGAAGTATGCGGATGCACCTAAAAAGATCGATGATCCCCGGGTCACCAAGGTTGGACGAGTCTTACGAAAAACAAGTCTTGATGAACTGCCGCAATTAATCAATGTCGTACGAGATGACATGAGTATGGTTGGTCCGAGGCCGGAGATGCCTCAGAAGGTGGCCAAATACACCAACTGGCAGCGAAAAAGGCTGGACGCGAAGCCAGGTATTACCGGTTTATGGCAGATTCTCGGCCGTAAGGATATTCCTTTAGAGGAAAATCTTGAATATGATTTCTATTATATAAATAACCAGTCCCCGCTTCTTGACATCACGATTCTTCTACGAACGATCCCCTTGGTATTAAGCGGAAAAGGTGCGTATTAAAGTTTGGATTTTTGGGAGGTTTATTGTACAATCTATGTCGCGCGGGCGTAGCTCAGCTGGCAGAGCGTCTCCCTTCCAAGGAGAAGGTCGCGAGTTCGATCCTCGTCGCCCGCTCATCAATCTTCCAACTATGCCTTCAGTACTGTCTTATGCGTCTTCTGATATATTTTGAGTGCTTTAAAAGTGTCCTTGAGGTATGGAAACGCGATTCTCACAGGCAAACGATCGATAGGAAACCAGCGGAGTTCTGAAATATCATCAACTGGCGTCAGTTTCGCATGTTTATCTAGGACACCAAGATAGACAACGTTAAATGTAAAAAGGTTATATGTACTATACGAGTACCGATCATTAAAAATGCCAAGCATATCAGTAAGCTGAACTTTCGTTCCTGTTTCCTCCCGGAACTCCCGAAGAGCGCCTTTTTCCGCGTCCTCTCCGTTTTTTAGAAATCCCCCGATCATGTCCCAGTATCCTTTTTTCGGGTTAATTGCTCTTCTGCAGAGAAGAATTTCATTGTTTTGTATCGGGATAACTGAGCTCGTCGGTTTGGAATTTTGATAGAAGACAAAAAAACAGGATGTACACACAAGTTGACGTTCATGCTCTCTTTTTGGGACACGAAGGCTCAAACGTCCTCCGCAGCGCGGACAATAGTGAAACGCAGGCATAGAGGATGTTATACCATATAGGTCCTATCACTGTAAAGGAAGCTAGAGAAAAGGATTTCTTCATGGTACAATTGATAAGATTTGTCCCCGTAGCTCAGCCTGGATAGAGCAAGTGCCTTCTAAGCACTAGGCCGCAGGTTCAAATCCTGCCGGGGACGCAGCATCTTTGACAGAAACAGTATAATGAAGCCATGAGGGATAAACTTTATTGGAGTTCCCGAATCCTATCAGTCCTCTTTGTGCTGTTTATTTCCTTTTTTGCAACTTCTGAGAAGTCAGTTATCGGATTCCTCATACAATTAATACCAGCTCTTATAGTGCTTGTGGTTACCCTTCTTGCCTGGAAGTGGGAAAGAGTCGGAGGAATTCTTTTCTATGTACTGGGATTTTTGTATATCCTTTTTGCTTGGGGATACACGCATTTTGGTGCGTATGTGATCATTTCCGGACCGATGTTCCTTCTTGGAACCTTGTTTCTTCTTCATGCGAAAAGAAAGAACGATGCCCGAAGAGAAGTGAATGAGATCGAAGGAGAAATTCGTTCCTGAAATTCGCTTGGATCGCAACGTTGGTGCAGGAAGAACCGAAATCCTCTCTGGTTAAAACGGAACCTTCTCCAAATTAATAAACGTTCCCACGGCATTTCCTATCGCATAGGCAAAGAAAACAGGCCAATTATCCATAAGGTTATTTGCAATTTGATAAATGACAAAAAGGGCGATAAAGTTCTCAAAAAATACTAAGAGGGCCGCACCGTATGACTGGCCTTTTGAAATCCAGTACGTTCTTTGGGTGGCCAAAAACATTTCGACGAAACCAACGCCACCATAGATGAGTATTTGCCACAATGTTGCCATAGCAAGTTCTCCGTGTGATTCCAGAGAGTAACGTATTTGATTGTGTAGGTAGAGGGTTCTCTTCTTCAGATCTATCCATGATAGATCTGTCCATTATACCTGAGAATTGAGGTATTGGCAAGACCTATAGTCATATGGTGTTTTCGAAATAGCTTATTGTGCCTGCGATTTGGTTAAAGGGAGGCTGAATGAAAACGTAGAACCTTTCCCGAGCTGTGACGCGACCCATATTGATCCTTTGTGCGCTTCGACAATAAGTTTACAAATATAGAGTCCGAGTCCGGCGCCCTCCTGATTCTCGAGAATGCTTTGAATCTTATAAAACTTCGTAAAAAGTTTCGGAATTTCTTCCTGCGGGATTCCTGGGCCTTGGTCCTTGACCGAAACGATGAACTCATTCCCCTTTTGTATCACAGTCACGAGAACTTCTCCGTTGGTCGTAAACTTAACGGCGTTATCAATAAGGTTCTCGAGAACGAGTTTTACCTTGACTTCATCGATAAAAAGTTCGGGAAGAGGATACTCAGGTTTTTGAAAGCGAAATAATAATCCTTTCTCTTCTGCCAGACGTTTATATGGAGAGAGCATTTCCTCAATGAGGTGTTCAAGAGATTCCTTTGTGAGGTGTATGAATAATTCCTTCTCGAGCCCTGAAACCATGAGAAGTTCTTCTACGAGGAGAGAAAGCTGATTAATAGAAACTGCCATGCCTTGTATGAGAATTCTTTCGTCTTTCGAAAAGCGTTTTTCCCTGTGCATAAATTCTTCCAGGCACCCTCGTAAAATTGTTAACGGAGTTCGAAGGTTATGTGAGGCTATGGCAACGAATTCTCGCTTTTTCCGCTCAACATCATACTCTTCTGTGAGATCATGAGCCGTAATAATGGCAAGAGTAGGATTCCCATTAGCGACAGGGATGGATGAGAAGCTTAAAATAACATCCTTTTTAAAGCCGTCTTTTCGCTCGATCGTCGCCTCAAGGTACCGAGGAAAATCCTTCCCTTGAAAGATTTGATTCGTTGGACATGTTTCAAAGGTGATTTTATTACCGTCTTTTTCATGCACACGGTATATATCACATGCAGTCTTTCCCACACTTTCTTCTTGAGGAATACCCGTAAGATTTGCCCAGGAAGAATTCACTTTGACAATTTTTCCTGACTGGTCAAGAATAAGAATTCCATCTCTCGTATTTTCAAATATTTTTTGTTCTTCGGAAATTTTTTGTTGGAGCTCGGAGATCTTCTGTTCGAGTTGGTACGAAGTCTTTGCGATTTGGTCTGCACCTCTGTTAAAAAAATACCCGTAAATTGTAGCTAAAATAATTAATGCTCCGCCCATGATCTGTGTGGTGCGGGTAGTAAACGGAGGGACTTGAAAAAGCGCCAGTACACCAAGTGCCGCTAAGGCTATGAGTGTCACGATGAGAAACTGGAAACTCAGACAGTTACGCCAGCGCAGTCGGCAATATCGACAACGTTGAAACGCCTGCGTTTTACTGTTTGAGACCAACCAGCAATTCGGGTTGAGATACCCTGGTGTCCCAAATCCTTTGTTTTCCGCCATACATCTTTAGGTCTTTCTTAAGAGCTTTTTCAGGCCAATGTACATAATTGTTCCGAGACAGAAACCAGCAGCAGCCAGTAAAAAGATAACTACACACATGAGCACTATTCCCATGGCCAGCGTTGAATACCCAAGATATTGTAAGACAAGTGCAACGCCGGTAAAAACAGTTGCTAAGGTGTAGAGGAATCTCAGTTCAGATGTATCTGCTGGAGGGACGTTTTCCTCCTGGTCTTTCTGATCTATCCTGCGATAGACTCCCGTAAAGAGTGCAAACTGCTCTGTCATAAGCATTGCAACTGCATTTACCAGAAAAATAAGGAAAAGAAGCGGTATGAATTTCGTAAAGACGATAAGAAGAAGGAGTAGTCCAATTGCGCCCCAATACGCTCTCAATCTCGGCCGGACGAGACAAGAATTCACAATCTCACCCCCTTTCGTATTATTCTAAAATTTATGGGTCTAGTTGAAGCATAACATCAAAAATATGGGAGTGCAATGAGATATAGATGACTTTTTAACACCTGCGAAAGAAATGAAAAGATGAGAAAGTCTTGTCCGTAGCATTGCGGGAAGTGCTATTGTTGGAGTTCATACAGTGTCTCCAGCTGTTTATTACAGTAGGTAGTCGGGATTTGGAAGGTTGCCCAGTTTTTTCCAGGGCTGTGAATGATCTCCGACATGAGACAATTTTCATCAGTAACATGATCAAAACCGAGTTGGTGTCCGAACTCATGTAAGAATGTTGTCCGCTCAATTTTCTCCCGCACTTCCTGAACTTCAGAGAGTTCCCGGATGCGGTCAACAAAAACAACAAACGATCGTTCACCGTAGGTGATTCCCGTAAACGTTGGAGATTCTTCCATTTTTCCGACCACAAAAATATAGAGGTCAAACTCTTTATATTCGTTAAGAACGGTTTTCATTAGATCGATAAGCTGTTTTTCTGAAAGTACGTTTTTGTCCTCATAGGACACAGGAGGAGCTTCTGATACAACAGTCGCCCTGTTTCCGGAGCGCGTGTAGGGTTGAAAAAGTGTTGGTAATTCATCCTTTGTCTTTTGGGAAAGAATGGGTTTTTGCTCGATAAGAAGAATACGGTCAACAGATTTTGCGAGTTGAAAACGTGCGTCTCCCTCATCAAAAAGCCTGAAGAACTCTTGACTTATATGCTCCTTAGAAACGCTTGCCCGAAACATTGAATTTACGGGCTCTATTTTAAAACGGAAGGAAAACACGAGCACACTCGCGGCAAGAAGAATACATGAAAGGATAACTGCACAGGTTTTGAAAAATTGCCTCATGAGGTTAGTATAACAATAGGAGAAACCGTCAACAAGGATGAGAAAAAACTCTATTGGCAGGCCCCTTGCAGAAGCCAGGAGTTAGACTCCTAATCTCTACAAGGAAAGCCTGCCAATAAAAGGAGGTGATGAGAATTGTGGCCCCATTCTACCAGCCAAGTGCATTCTTGTCAAACAAATTGTAAGGGATTTTTTTCAATTCCTAATCTGATATTAATGGAAAATATCTTGTGGTTTCGGGTACTGTTTGGTACAATACCCGGGTAATGAGTGAGGAAAAGAAGATGGAACACGCGCAGCCGGTCATATCAAACGAGATGTTTCGCAACCCTGTTTTGTTTGAACAGAAGAAATCATTGGGATATAAACACTTTGGAGGGAAGAAGCCGCTGGAAACTTTTTTCCATCGGGTTGTGATTGGAGGACGGGAGTTTGTCGTGGTAACCGCTCAGCATGTAGCACAAAGCCTGAAGAAGACTCCCCTTTCACTTTTACCGCTCTTTGCCCACAAGTCAGAACTGCCGGATCTTTCGTTCGAAGTTTCGAGTATGGCAATAGGAAAACAGGTTTCCGAGCTATTGATAAAAGAACATAACCAAAAAATTGAAAAGCGCTTTGCCAGAGAGAAAACGCGCAGACTCAAAAAAGGAGATCTAGCTTTTTCGTAAATGGTGCTGATGACGCGAACAACTCATCACGTGTTCGATGGCCTTCTGAAATTCCCTATTATTGAGAGTATCTTTTTCTTCTAAGAAACGATCAACGAGTTCGCAGGTTATGTCCCGAGTCGGTTCAAAGGGATTTGTCTTTTTCTGTGGTACGAAAACGAAATCGTCATGTGCTTCGACTTTTTGTTCCTGAACTTTCTTCAAAAAATGCTGTACAGTATTACTCTTTCTCATTTTTATTCTCCCCCTCAAGTGTTTTTTTCGCCAATAAATAGGTAAGCATCTCTTTCTTGAGCCGTTGGTCTGTATATGCAATCAACTCGGGTTTCGGTTTTCCGAGTGCACCGCTATACATTTTCCGGTTGATTCCAAAGAAAATAGAGACATCTTCGAGTGTATCATAAGGCGGTTCGACTTTGTTATTTCTTCGGTCTGAAAGGTATATTTGCGCGTTCTTTTTCGGGATGCGCGGCGTTCCTATCTGAATCGGGACTTTGACCTTCTTTCCCGGTATAATGGCATACGCAAACAAGTCGAATCCGTGTTCGACGTCGCTTTCTGGGTCAGCAATGCTTTGAAAAATCACATCGCCGATCTCACGTATTGTTCGTACAGCGCATGAACCCCGTGTCGCACCGATCTGAATAGACGTCGGAAGCGCTGTTGCGAAATACCGGCGATCGGTTTTGTTTTCTGGAGCAAACTCTTCATATCTTTTTCGAATCATATCCTGCCAGAAAAAATTTGCAAACGTTTCGTTATCCTCATACATAAGATACTCGACAAGGGCACCTTTCCCCTCTGCCAGATGTTTCGTGAGATCTTTTGTCGTCGGCCAGTCTTTGATATCGCGTTTTGGCCGGGGAATACGTTCCCCTGCAAGGACAAAGGCTTGGTCATAGTGGTAGAGATATTCACGGGCGGTTTGTAGGTACACATCACAGGCTATAAGAACGCCAACGCGGTTTGATGTATCACCACAGACTGCCTTGGATTTATAGTCAATGATTTGCTTCATCCATTCGTTCATGTCTTTTTCCCTTTGTGCGACCTCAGAGAGTTTCATGTTAAAGATGGCTGATTTCGCCTTGAATAGGTGGTCGCAGTTTTTCGTAATTGAAGCTGTTTCCTTAGGCACATCTTCCCAACACGAAACGATCACATTTCTGTGATACGGACCGACCTCCAGATTGTTCTGCCTTTTTTCTTGAGACATATGGATGTTCACCTGTCCTATAGTGTATTGCAAAAGAGCCAAAAATGCAACCGCTCTCTTGACATTCGGGTTTTATTCGGGTACAAAGAAAAAGGATGGTTGCTCTATGATACAACGAATCAGCGTCCCTGTCTCTGTTGTTTTTCAGTATGATCATAAAACGCAAAAGGCGCTTCCCCGCGTTGTCCTCTGGGAAGGACAGCGGTATCTTATTACAAAAATAGGTTTTCATCATACTTTTATACGCGGAAGAACTTTGTTCCATGTTTTTTCTGTCGAAAGCCCCCGTCTCTCTTTCAAGTTGGAGCTCAATACAGAGTCTCTGCAGTGGAGACTGGAGGAGATTTCCGATGGACTACCAGATTAATCTTCCGTTTAATCCGAAACCGTCCACCCTGATGCATATTGACCTGAACTCCTGCTTTGCAACGATTGAACAACAGGCAAATCCGAAGTTACGTGGCAAACCGATTGCGGTTGCGGCATATACGACTCCGTCAGGATGTATCTTAGCGCCTTCCATTGAAGCGAAACAAAGAGGCGTCAAAACAGGGATGAGAGTAAAAGACGGAAAGATGTTGTGTCCGGAACTTATTGTGCTTTCTCCAGACCCCTGGAAATACCGAAACGTACACATGAAGTTACGGAAACTTCTCTCCGCGTACACGGACCAGATCGTCCCTAAATCTATAGATGAGTTTATTCTGGACCTTGAAGGATATCCTGCGTTTCAGAGGGGCTTGGTTCAGACAGCGCAGGAGATGAAGGACCGGATCAAAAAAGAAATCGGAGAATGGATCAGGGTATCTATCGGGATTGCGCCGAACCGATTTTTAGCCAAGACCGCGGCCTCGCTTCATAAGCCTGACGGGCTTGATGAGATCAATAAAGACACAGTAGATGCGGTGTTTCAAAGACTTTCTCTGATGGACTTGTGCGGCATTAAGGCACGAAATGCGTTGCGGTTACACTCAATGGGGATTTTTTCCGTTATGGATTTGTACCATGCGCCGATCTGGAAGCTGAAAGCTGCATTTCAGTCGATCAATGGGTACTATTGGTATCTTCGTGTGCATGGATGGGAGATCGATGATGTGGAGTTCGGAAGAAAAAGTTTCGGGAACTCGTATGCGTTACCGAAACCGCTTATGACTCCCGAAGAACTCTCCCCTCTTTTGCAGCATCTGGTTGAAAAAACAGGAATGCGGATGAGAAAAGGAGGATTCAGAGCCAAAGGAGTCCATGTGTCAATCCTCTATCGGGATTTTTCGTTTTGGCATAAGGGAGCGACAGTATCGGAAAGCCTGTTTGATTCACGGGATATTTATAAAGTAGCGTTTCGTTTACTCCTCAAGTCTCCGTATAGAAAGCCTGTGCGGGAACTGGCGGAATCGGTTTTTTCGTTGCAGGAAGGAACAGACCCGCAGTTACCTTTGTTTGAGGACAGGCAGAAAAAAGAAAGTCTGGTGCAGGCAATAGACACGGTAAATGAGCGGTGGGGAGAGTTTGTGGTGACTCCTGCGCGTATGATAGCGACAAAAGACGTCGTCCTTGATCGGATCGCATTCGGCGGGATAAAAGAGCTTGAAGAACGCATTCTTCAGTGAAGTTTTGGTCTCCTTTCGTTGATTTTTAGCTTCCTGTGGGGTACAATTGCTAGTACATGGTGGTGTGTGCCGAACGGTTTAGGCGTCGCCCTGTGGAGGCGATTTTAGCGGGTTCGACTCCCGTACACCACCCCAATTAGACTTTTAGTGTCCTCTATTCCCTGAAAAGGCTCTAGAAATGGAGCTATAATACACGGAAGTTGATATATTTAATTAATGATAATAGCTTTATGTTTGTGAATTAATTTTTTCTGACATAAAGATGTTATTAGCGGAAATCATCATAATACTTGATAATATTATTTTTATTCTCTTCACTTAAAATTCCACCTTTTTCAATATAATCGATTATTTTCTTTAGCCATTCCTTCACCTTACGACCAT